>CAMMRL010000005.1 GCA_946499275.1 uncultured Clostridia bacterium
CTTTTCCTTGTTTTTTTCTTGTATCACCCTCTTGACTTATTACCATTGGACTTTCTGAAAATTTACAGGCCAGCGGGACGACGCGCCACCGTTCCGGCCTGTTCTGCCTGTTTCTTATCCTTTCTGAAGCAGCTTTGCTGCCGCTGAGCGCTCGCTGTTCCCATCGGTACTGCGGGCAGCGTTCGGTTCCCTGAAAAGCAAGCTGTTCCAGTACATAAGCTCTTTTCGCATTACTCATTTTGAAGCTCCTTCAATCTGGCCGTCAGAAATGCCATGTTGTCCTTGTATTGCGGTAAAAACGGCTCATCGTAGCTGTAAGTATAGTAGTAGAAGGTAAGCATCCATATTTCCGCCTCCTGCAGCCGTGTATCCGGAACGTCATGCAGCAGCTTTCCGATCAGCGGCAGCCTCTTGGCTTCCTCTTGGAAAAAATGGATATCTTCCTTTTTCAGATACCGGCGTTTCCATTCGCGGGCAGTCACACAACCGCCTTCAAAATGATGAGGCTGTTCCAGGCAGAGGTTCCACTGCGCTGTCCCGTCAACCTTGAAATCCGGCGAGAAGGGATACAGCCGGCAGGTAGAAGGCCGGGAGTCATAAACGGTACAGCGTCCGCTTTTCAATAGCCGGCATACGCCGCCGTCGTTTATCGTCTTGAGCACATAGATATAAAAGCCGCGGGACAGTTCCTTCAGGTCGGCCAGATCTTCCAATATTTCTTCCGGCGGCTGGACGGAGCCTTGTTCCCGGAAGTGCTTAACAAGGCGAAATACATCCAGCGGATTCAGCAGGATGCTGTCGCGGACATTTTTACAGCAATTTGCGCAGCCGGTGCAGGAAAATGGAATACGTTCCCGGGCAGCAACCTTTCGTATGTTTTGAAATTCTGGGAAATCGATCATTTTACATTCCTCCATGATACGTACAGACAGCTCCCAGATAGTAGGGTACTTCCGGCTTCGCCGTCCGTAAAAATTCATCCATTGTGACAAGGTTGACTACATCCAGGCAGACATAATCATCCTCTTCGTCCACCACAGCCTGCATCAGATCCGCCGCCATGTTCCGCACGTTGCGAAAGCAGAGGCGGTAGGTTTCCTCGGTGATTTTTGCAAGATTTTCGGCGATATGGTGAAACCGGGGATAACGGTTTGCAAAATGCCGGCCGCTGGAAACGTCTGAAAAAAACAAAACAGCTCCGTTCTCGATGCGGCCCAGTTCTTCTCTTTTGAGCCATTGCGAAAAAATCCTTACGGCATTGTCCCGTTCCTTACTCGTCATGTTATCCACGTAGCTGCCATTTTGAACCAGCAGTGGATGGTCGCAAAGCAGATCGGCATCTGTCCATTCTTCATCAGGCCGATTCAATAACTGATAGATGTTGTGAGACATGATAAAGATCTCCTTCCAAATAAGAAACCGCAGCAGAGAATTGCTGCGGTTTCCTCAAATGTATTCAGGCGCACATTTTTAACTTTACGGCTCTTTGTACCGAAGCCGGCGCGGGCGACAGAACATTGTAAATAGAGTTCATCGTCTCAAAGCGCACATACCTCTTGCGCTGCTCCAAAATCTCCACCACGCAGGAGGTGTAGATATATCCTCCCCTATGCCGGATAATCGCCCGTCTTCCTTCCTCCAGCGGAAACAGCAGGCTGCCGCTGATACATACCGTCTTTTTCATTGTCTGGAATTCTCCTTTCGGATTTTGAAAATTTCACATCTTAGACTTGAAATTTCAGTCGAAAGTTCGGCTTTGTCAATGCTGTTCTGACCCATCAGATAGATGATCCATAAAAACAGCGGGGTCTCTTGATCCGCGCTCATAAAAGTAGACGCCGCTATCATCAAAAGCATGGCGGCAAGCCAAGCAGCGGATAAAATCGTAAAATGCATTTTTTCCTCCAATCCCAGCTCAGAGCTGAAAAATTTACCGATGGTTCATTTGTCGTGGAAATAGCCCGGAACAGATTTGCACCCACGTTTTTTGAAACAGGGCATTGTTTCCTCAAAATAAGGCCGGTAGGTCTTTTTTCCTGACCTTTGCAGGACTGTCTGTGCTACCTCCACGATAGGGGCGATCACAGACATATCCCATGCCAGCACAGCCTCCGGCGTCTGTTCCGGATGCGTGCGGAGCAGGGCGACTGCCAGCGAATAGGCAACGTTGTCGATTTCGTCCCCCTTATACAAGAGGAAATCATCAAAACTCATTTTGCTTTGCAATTCATTACCCCCATAACACACGAATGACCGTAGGATAGACACCGGCAAGCAATTTGTTGATGGCATGAAAGGTCAGATGCTCCGCCTTGGCGATTTCATTCATCCGGTGTCCGTCGGCCTTCATGCGGATGATCCGCATTTCACGGGGCGGCAGCTCGGAGGCCAAAGTATGCAGCAGCAGTTCCTTTTCAAATTCCAGCATTATGCTGTCCGGTATACTGATGACGTCGCCCCAGCTAAGACCGGTTCTTCTGTCGATCTCATCATCAAAGCTGACGACTAAAGCGCTGCGCTTCGGGCAAGTCAGATACTTATGGTGCTTTGAAAGCTCGCTTTCCATCCAGTGCCATGCAATCGTCGAAAATTTACATGCGATTTTCTTTTTTCGAGCGCAGTATTTCTGTACCGCTTTCAGATAGCCAAATATTACAACGTCATAATAGACATCGATGGGAAGCTCCTTTTCTTTCAAAAAAGCAAATACTAAATCATGATTTTCTGCCGCAAGATGTTGCTCCTCAGCAGTCAACGGTTTCATCATCGTATAAATCCCTCCTTATATAAAAAAGGGGATATCGCCGGCTGCCCGATGATATCCCCTTTGCACTTGACCCGCCATAGGCGGTAACTTTTCTTTTATAACGGCAGCTCTTCGCGGTCTCCGTCGATGGTTTCATCGCCGGAGATGCTGAAATGATCGCCGTTTTCAATGGTTTGGTAGCCGCTGCCCATATCGTAGACAGTGGAATCCGACATGCTCTCCGTGATAGCGGCACGCTGCTGGTTCATCAGGCGAATCTGTTCACGAAACGCATCGGCATACTGCTTGACCTGGGCAAGCTGCTCTCCCGTGATATTCTCCAGCTTTCGGAAACAGGCAACGCTGTATGGGCTGCTGCCGTTTTCCACCCGCTTGAGACTGATCTGCACGATGGCCGACCATGTGGGGCGGCGTCTGGTGATAAACGCCGTATTCATAAAATCGTTGAAGGGTCGCAAGCTGGTCGGCGGCAGGGAGAGAAGGATAGGAAGATACTCCCCGCTGCGTAGGATATAGAGCTGCCTCATATTTTTACAGGCTTTACCCTTGCTGGGGTTTCCTTTCGCATCTACGCCCGTGCCGTATTTGTTCAACGCGCATATGGCACATGCTCCGCCCGGCTCGCCGATGCCTGTTTTCCCATCGACCGAAGAACAAAGCGGAGGTACATTGTCATCGTACTCCGCACCTTCAGGCCAATAGGCGCTGGCACCGTGATTGTAGACGATGATCCCCTCGATGGTCTTGACCGAATCGGGGCTTTCCGGATCATCGCCCGGCACTTCAAAGCTGACCGCGCCGCCGCTCGGGATTTTGACCCGCGGGAAATTCACCTGCAGGCCGTCGAAATCCTCAGCAAAATCTTCATTTGAAAAATTTTCGCTGAAATCGGCGTCGGGAAAAATGAAGTTGTTGACCGTTTCCATTAAAGCAGTGTTGTTGTAAGACATAAATTCGTTCCTCCAATTTTTTATTATTTAAGCTGCCTAAGCGGCAGCTTCGTTCAGTTGGTTCCACTTGTGATCGGACATGGATAAAATCTCAAATCCGATCCCTTCCAATTCAGTTGCGCGGTCGTAGCTTTCAATCTGCTGACCGTACTGTGATACGGCGTTGGCGATGCCGTATCGGTTCATTTCATTGCTTTCGGAGAACTGCTGCAGAACGCCGGCCTGCTCCGACTCGGTTACTTTGAATTCGCCGCACACCGTCCTGATGACACCGGCAATGTTGTCGGTGCTCACCGAAGCGTCCCGTGAACTGCGAACACATTCGACGATTTGATTGAAACGCTCCTCATCGAAGGCTTCATGGATGGTGTCCTGAATTTTCTCAAAGAAATCCGAGCCTTCGATCAGGGTGTATTCTTCCGGACGAATTTCAAATTCCGTATCCGCAGAATAGACCGGGCCGGAATGGTTGCGCCTTGCGGTTGTCGTCTGCACGATCATTCCCAAATCCTTTTCAGGGCAATAGATCAGCGGCTGGATATTGACAGAGCCAGCCCCGATTTCACTGTTGCTGATGAGAAGACCTGACTGGATGGTGAGATCCGGGGCAACATTCTGCCGAAGCTCGGGATGCGTCAGCTTGATATACATGCGGCTCTCGGTCATTTGACAGCTGATAAACTGCACATCAGAGAGTTCTCCGAGGATCGGTAAAACCGCACAGGATACCTCGTGGTGGTCGATTCTCATATAACGGTTGCTCACAAAAGCACGCATCTTACCGTCTAACACCCGCAGCATCCGCTGAGCGTTGGTTCGGGAAAACCAGCCGTTGACGTTTTTCGTCAACAGCTCCGGGTACTCATTGAGCATCCGGCTGTAATACTTCGCCGGTATGTTCAGATAAGCACTGATCTGCCGGTGTGCATAGTCACCCATATCTAACGGTTCGATGCGGTCTGTTCCATTACCGTCCAGCACATGCAGAATAAGGTCTCCGCCGCAGGCTTCTACATACAGGCCGTTGACATAGACGATGTAATCCGCTTTGTTTTCTTTCTGCCGCATGATTTCAGTGGCCAGAGACTCCATTGTTGTTCCCGCTTTCACGTGTCATCACCTCTCTTTCACAAGCGGGATTGTCACCACGACAGAAGAAGACCGTTATCCGTGATATTGGCCGCCATGCCTTCCCTCTCAATGACCTTAACGAGACGAGGCCAGAACATTCTCTCAGGCATGTTTTCAAAGGCCGGCTTAACGATCTCGGCGTCGGCCTGCTGAATGGCGATTTCGCCGGTTTCTTTGATCGTCAGGCTGCTGTGGCCTCTGGAATCCAAATCCGCGATCAGATTTTTGAGAACCTTGCGTGCTTTCACTTCATACCACACCTGCGGATCGACCGTATTGGGCTGCGGTGGAGCTGGCTGCTCTTCGGCAGTGCTGGCCGAAGCCGCCGGGTTCTCCTTTAAGCGCGAGAGCGGGATGATTTTCAGCATGGAGCAGTGGATGCCGGCGTTTTGGTCGAATGTCACGTCTGCAAAATTGAAGTCTGGAACGCCGAAAATCTGAATTCTGGCGACGCCGCCTTTGGCTATGATGCGTTCCGGAAATTCCTCGCGCCATTCCCATGTTGCGTCGGGATAGACGGATTGAATATAGGAAGAAACGCGATAGTTGACGTGGCGTAGCAGAACGATACCCATCGGGTCAGATACATCGGGGATATTTAACTTCGATTTCTGCGGCTGTGCTTCACATTGCTTTCTGATTTTGCGAGCCTTGTAGTGATAAATCTGCGCCTTGGCATAGGGAACGCCGAACCGTACAACGATCCAAATCCCCCATACGGCAAAAGCACCGGCCAGCAGCCATATCTCCATATCTCCCCGAACAAATGCGGTGATCGCCAGCACCGCTACGATCAGCACCGATACGCCGGACCGAAGGGACTTTTTATTCTTCATCATTCTTTCATCCTTTCATTTCAAATTCTTGATAAAACAAAAAAAGAGGAACCGCGGCGTTTTCATCCTTTGAAAAACACCAACGGTTCCTCTTTGTCGCCGGATTTCATCCCGGCAGTGGTTCTCTGTCTCCGTCAATTTCCGCCGCCGTAGCTGCGGGCGCTTCAGGAGATGCGGTATCCGAAATTTCTGTAGAAATTTTCGGATTTCCAATCGGTACAAAGCCCCAGTTATCCAACAGTATCTTTAGCCGCTTATCTGTGACGCCATCCCTCCTGGAGAATACCTCCAGTTCCAAGGATCCGGACACCCAAATAAAGCTGCCTTTTTTGACGCGGGCACGCATGAGCCTTCCGGCGTCATCGCCCATCGCGCAGATTTGGAAATACTGCGTCCTGCTGCGTTCTTTGCTGCCGATATTCTCAGCAATATCAAAGCGCACATAGGGATGGTTATGGATACTGGTCTTCAGCTCAAGATCGGCTGTTACTCGACCGATTACATAGGTCTGAGCCATGTCACTCCTTTCTGCCCAAACGGGCTAAAATATCTATATACAAAAAAGCGCCGGAATACAGTGACCCCGCAAAGGGGCATGACTGCACTTCGGCACTTTGAATACAAACTTAACAAACGTGTGCAATGTGGGAAACTCCCACGGTACAAACCACATGGTCTGTAAATCCAAAAGGATCACGCACAAAAAATCAATTACAAGAGCATTTTAACACTATATCTTGTGTTTGTCAAGTGTATTATATCAATATATAGATATTGCTAACTTATTTTTCATTTGACTCTGGAATTTCTGCAAGGTTCCATGCTGGATTTTGGCATAATTTTTCTTTTAAGTTGAACAGTTGGCTGCGCGCCTTATCCAGACCGATCCGTTCATCCGGAATCAGCACATATTGATTCTGCATGGTTTCATACGCCTTTTTGATATGAATGTTTTGACACGCTGTATCAAAAAAGGTGAAGTCTTTTGGAAGCACACCGGGGATGCCGTCCAGTCTGTTTTTTTCTTCGGTCAGCCGGATCTCCAGCAGCTTGGCAAGCTGTTTTTCATCACGAAGAAGAGAAAGGATACGCTGCTCATCCAAAATCACGGCCAAATCGTATATGTGTTTAGATGCTTCAAAGGCGCGGTGTGCCTGTTCGGCCTGCCGTGTGTAAGCCTCCGCCGCAAACAGTTTATCTATAAAAATTCGCTCGATTGTCATCGTCAGTATCTCGAATGGGTTCACATCAAATTGCTGGATCAGAATAAGCTGCTGATCTCTCGTTGCCTGTTCATAAAGCAGCGGAGCGATCACCACCGGCTCATAAGGCTCACTGATGGTAAAGGAAGTCGCTTCTACCTTTACCTTGCCGAAACGCTGCAGCACATCCTCGGTATCGTATTCAACAACCGGCAGATAGCGATAGTAGGAGATCACCTCTGACCGATTTGTGCGGCCCTCATCGGTATTGCGCTCCATACAGGTGTACTTTTTTGTGGCTCGCTCCAAGCGTTTGTCTCCCTGCGTGCGGCTGCAGCCCCGGATGTCAACGGACAAATCGACATCTTCGGAAAAGCGCCTGATGCTGTGCAGTGCTTTATACAGAGCTGTGCCACCTTTGAAGTAAGCAGGAAGGCCATCCATTTGAAATCGGGACAGCTCCTGCAAAAGCATGGAAACATAGTAATCTTTTTCAATGACATCCTGACGATATCCGGTTTTCTCGGAAATCTGTTCGATCAGGACACGGAATGCATCTTGGTCTAAATGTAGTTTCACGTCATACTCCTTGTCTGCCCGCTACATGGGCGAGCTTCATAATTGTGCTGCTGTTATAATGGGCGTCCGCCAGATGCAGAAGCTTGCCGTAATCCAAGCTCCTTGTCTGTATAAAGTTCCCCAGCAGAAGGTATGGGTCTTCCGCGTCCACCGGGACGTCATCATAAATATTGAGAAGATCCAAAAATTGCAGATAAAAGAGATTTTCCCTATTTACAGAAATCCGCGGAGCACGAATCACAATCCCCAGAGTGTCGTCTTTTCGGGTGCGGGTCTGCGCATTGTTGGAAACAAACGTCCTTTCAACCGGCATGAGCGTGGTGAGACCCAGCTTGTGCATAACGGCAGCGCCTGTCTCATATCCGCTTGCGTCTTTCAGATATTTCAGTTCGATCAGCTTCTCTTTATTGATGCCGGTCTCACCGAACACGGTTTTTTTCGTCAAATAGTAAACGCCCTTTGCGAAAAAACGAAGATCAGGGCACACGCCGGTATCCATCAAGCGCTTTACAGCAACCGTAGCCGCAGCACACGCTTTCTTTGTCTCCATATGATACGTATCGGCGAGCCGTTTTCCAAGTTCCCGAATGAGGATCGGTTCACCGTCTTGAAATCCGGCAATCTCTCCCTGAAGGAATTGCGTATAGGTTTGCTTGTTCATTGCAGCACCTCCTTTGATATATTATATGCAAAAATTAAATCTATATTCTGTATTAATTATATCACCAGAAGGACCGATTGTCAATGAACAGGCATGAAAACCCTTAACCGCACTTCTCCGATGTCTGAGGCCCGGCCCCTATTTCTCCCAGCTCTTCAAACCCTAAGAAACAGTCGGAGGACAAGGCGGCGTCGAAATATTCGCTGCCTAGGGTCAGCCGCTGTGTGGATTTGAAATAGAAACGGTAGCGGAAACCAATCTTGATTTTTGAATGCTTGCTGAGCAGAAGGGCAGACTCGGTGCCTTCGTCATCCATGATCCGGATCTTGCGGTATTTACGCATCGGTTTCGGGACGATCCCAACGCAGGTTCCTTCCACGATTTCATAGTTCTGTTTGCAGATCGTATGATAAAACGACCATGCTTTACAGAGGCTAAGGCCGCAAACCACTGCGCTGAGAAGCAGCATGATTTGATCCTTTGCGAACAGAAATACAGCCAGCCCTATCAAAAGGCAGGCAAACCCCAGCAGTACCGTTAGTATCAGCCGGCGCCTCAACGGCGCCGGCGCGTTCAGGATTTTTCTCATTGCTTAAATCCTTTCAAAAATAATCTGTTTGCGGAGATATAGATTTGCTACGGATAAGACCACGGGGCGGCATTCCGGGAAGTAACGGACCATAAAGGCTAAATTATCGCTGGTTGCATATTCGTCCCGGTAGAGGATATCCATCATGTGCTCCTCAGATACAAAGCTTTCCGTCTTCTGCTGAAAGCACTTGACGATCTCCGCCGTAGAAAGAATCATTTGATTTGCAAGACGCATAACTTTTTTCTCATCTTCGCTGCGTTTGTCCCGGCCAAAAAATTTTTTTGTGACAGAGAAGGGAACCCTTTGGAATACCGTCAGCTTGATAAAAGAAACGATTCGCAAAAGCGGGCTCTCGGAAATCGGCACGATGTATAATTCCGAAAGGAGATCATACAGGGCGTCTGCGGCAGTTTCCCCGGTGCCATCGGCGACAAGTCCGCGCTGAATCAGGCGATTGAGGCATTCTTCCATAGGACGGTGAGAAAGAAAACCCGTTTCTCGTTCTTTCGCTTCATAGTGCGTCTGAAGTTCATCCGGCTCCAAAATGCGCCAGTTGAGAATACTCCACAGCAGCATCTCCTGAATATCTAAAATGTATTCCTGATGCCCGATCACTACCTGCGGACAACGCGTGCCTTGAAGACGGCCTTTCACTTGAAGCCGACCGACTGCCGTATAAAACTTATTCATAGCAACACCTCATTTTTATTTATTGATGATTCGTCAGGATGCCTTTTCAGTGGGATACTGAAAATATCCCATAAACGAATCGTTTTGTTTCAGCTTGTTTTTCGCCCGGGAAATCCATGCGCCGACTAAGTTGGGCTTGACGCCGTACATGGCGGCGATTTCCTTTCCGGAATACCCTTTGATTTTCAGTTCTATTGCTTCAATGCCAAGCCACACTGTGCCGGTATACTGCTGCTTTATATCATGCAGCAGCTGCATCGTATCAGCTTCAGCAATGATAGCATCCTGCTGGCGGCAGTCGGGGCTCTGATCCAAAGCAAAGAGGTCGCTTTCCAGGTCTGCATGCAGTGGAATGATACATACTCTTTGCTGTTTGCCGTACATAAGACGGCAATATGTACGCAGACCGTTGGTAACTACCTTTTCAGCATAGGCTGAGAATGGAGCGCCCATCTCTTCCCGGAAGCTGGCAGCGGCTTTGCAGAGCCAGACACATCCCTCCTGATATAAATCTTCATACTCAAACCCGAACAGTGAATCGTTGACGATAATGTATTTATGGATGACGCGGGGGACAACATACAGATTTTTTTCTGCCAGCTCTTGTTGCCCGCGGGTCAGAATGGTTTTGTTCATTTTTCCTCCCTTCTAAAATCCTTTGCGTTCACGCCGCCTTGATATTTTCCTGCGTCTGCTGACAAATGGCAATCAACTGATCGCACATAAATTCACTGAATTTAGCAATGTGGGCCTGATCTTCTCTTAACCCGAGCTTCGCCTGCATCCATTTATAGGCTTGCCGTTTGGGCATTATGTTGTTCTTCCACAGCCAGTCAAAGGCTTTATGGGCCTGTATGCGTTTGTTACGCAGGTCGCCGTTGGCTAAGGTTCCCATCGGCAATTTAGATTTTTGGTGGGCGGACACATAGGCGTCACATTTTGGATACCGATCACAGACATACAGATACCCGTTTGTTTTTGCAGCGCTCCCATAAACAGCGCGGGACGGCCGCAGAGTTGCTTTGGCACCGCAGTAGGGACAATGGATTCGCAGTTTTTTCGTGTGAAATCACCTCCTTATACGATTTCAATACGGATTTATTACGTATTATGAATGCTGCGTTCGCTTTTCTGAGCCATCTGGAGAATAGCGCAGTATTTGGATGAAGAGGTCTCCCAGAGAAGCCAGCGGCGGTACAGTTGTTCAAACGCATGGCCGCTTATTTCTCCGATACACTCATCTTTGGAAACCGTTTCGCCGATCAGCCTGCAGAATTTTTCTACAGAGTAGAGCAAGGGGCGTCCCTCGGTATCAGCCGTCAGCAGATAGCCGGGACACAGGTGCTCAGAAAATGGGCAAACGGAGCATTTGATAAATACGGCGTTACGCCAGTTGCCTTCACAGGCATTCAAAAAGCGGTAGAGATGGTGGCTGTTATATTGCATGCCCGATTCCTCCGATTTGTTTTTATGCCTGTACTGTTATTATACAACTTTCTACAGAAAATCCCCCCTACAGGCATTTTCAAAGGGGAAAGGAAAGAGCCGGGACACTCGAAAATGTCCCGGCTTCTCCTCGTGCTCTTATTTAGAAGTGGTGTGTTTTCTGCGGATTTTGATACTCATAAAAATGAGTACGCCGAGAGAAGCGGAAGCGATCCCAACCCACAACCAGAGATTGAAATTATCGCCGGTCTGCGGAGAGGGTTCAGTTGGTTTTTCCGGCTCTTCCGGTTCCTCCGGTGTGATAGGCTGATTGATGAAGCCCACACCGGTTTCATTTTCAATCAACACGGTTTGACCGTCTTCTGTGATCTCAAAATAGAAGTATCGGTCGTCTTTCTGGAAGCCTTCCGGACCGCGCTCTTCGTAAAGAAAATAGCCGTTTTTGCGCAGCCCATCCAGCCGGTAGACGCCCAGCTCGATTTCGGCCAGGTGATCTAAAAAGGTATCGATGCCTTCGTCATAGACCTTGTTGCCGTTGACATCGAGATAAATCCCGAACAGCGCATCAGAGAGTTTGCTGTCTGGATCGTCCTTATTAACCTTGACCGTCTGTACCGATCCGGTGACCCACTTGTTGACCGCCTTGATTTCAATGCGCTGCGCCTGCTCGCTCACCGTAACCTTGAACAGTTCGCCGGAAAGCACGTACTGCGGCAAGCAGGACAATTCCTTGATGATCCAGTCGCCATGAGGGATATCTAAAAAGGCAAACTCACCCGCCTCATTGGATATAGCGGTCATCAAAGCAGTTTCCTCACTGAATTCCGTTTCATCCGGCCGGAACAGGCCAAATACTGACTCGGCAACGGCGCCGCCGTCTTCATTGACCTTCAAACCGTAAACATCGCCGCGGATCAGCTTGTTTTCAATGGCTTCACCATCATTCACATGGATATGTACTATCGCGGTTTCCTGATCCTGATAAGAAAATTCCACCGGGAACTTTTTGTCGGAGATCAGGTAGTGGCTGTCGGTGGCGTATTCTTTGACATAGAGCTTTGCACCCACTGGTACGTCGGTCCTAAATACCGCCTTTCCGTTTGCAGCGCAGGAGGCGATCTCCAAAAGGCCGTCTGCCGGGATGATACTGCCATCCGCTGCAGTCAGCGCTTCGGCTGCATACAGCCCCCAGGCAACGTGCTGAATCTCGCCGTTCATTCCGAGCTGGAATAGTTCGTCCTGCTCCACAATCTTCTGCAGATCAATTTGAACCCGTTGACGTTCGTTGGTGATATGCGCCTCAGCAGTGGTAAGCTGTATGTGCTGGCCCGCATAGGAAAGTGTAACCGTAATCGGCTCAGGATTAAGCACCATGCCGTAGGGCGCTTTTCGTTCGAAAATTTGATAGGTCGAGAGATACAAAGGGTCGCTGACTGCCCAGCCATCCGGCCCGGTAGTTAAGGTCGCCACCGTATCGCCTTTGTGGTAACGCAGCACACCACCGGAAATCACATCCTCGGTAGCAACCACATCATACACGCCGTCCTTCAAACCGACCTTGGCATACACCGGCTGATAAAGCCGCGGGCTGTCCCCGCCGCCGGCAGTGGTGACGGAAGAAAACACCTCGCCGTCTTTGTAGAGAGAAATCATGCCTTTCTGGGGCATATTTGCTTTTTCGACCACCACAACCGTTATCCCGTCATGCTCGCTGGCGTCCTCCGGAGTGATGTCAAAATACACCGGTGTAGAATCCAGTACGTAGGGCTCGACCGTCTCGACCTCCACCAGCGAATAGTCCTTGCCGTAGGGCAGGGGCTCAGGGGTAATCAAATAGCCATTACTGTCTGTATAAAATGTATCAATCTCTACAACTTCCGGATAAGTCAGCGTCATGGAAATTTTGTTTCCTTCCGGATCATACAGGTTATAGCCGTGCCCGGCAAGCGGAACGGTATTTCCGGTTTCGCTATCCTTTTTGACAACCATCACGCGGCTTTCAAACTGCGCGTTGTTCAGCAGATAGCGGTAGACCGCACCGTCTTTGGAGATGAACACATCAAAATCCTTGACGAATTCTGTTCCCGGTACGCCGGCTTTTATCTGATGCACCCGATACCAGCCGAAGGGCAGATCCCTGCTCTCGGCAAAACCATATTCGTCACAGATCAGGATATCCCGTTCCGTTTCTTTCGCGTTTTCATAGGAACCGGCTGCACGGAGAAATATCTGAAACTCTGCATTTTCTTCTGGGTTTTCAATGCCAGTGGAGCCGTCATCGCTGTGTTTGATTAGGGCAACCCTTCCCTTCAGGACATCTTCGTCTGCATCCACGGCCACCTCATTGTATTCCAGCTCATAAAGTTCTGGATCAGCACCGACCTCGTAAACCTCCGGATTGAGCAGATAGCCTTCGCTCGGCTCCAGCTCCTTGATGGTCCAGTCATCGTCACAGACATACCAATCTGTTGTGAAATCGCCGTTTGGACCCGTGAAATAGCTGTCTACCAACTGGCCGTTTTTGAACACGCCATACTCGGCATTTTCCAGGCTGGCGTCGCCTTGGGGCTTACCGGTCTCACTGTCGGACTTGGTAAGGGTGGCCCGCCATTTTTTTAAGATGTTATGAAAGGATTTGTTTGTGACCTTGTTCCACTCGACAACTGCTTCCTGGGGTTCCGGCACCACATATTTGTCTTCAACCCCGACTTCTTCCAGAGTGTAGGGCGTACTGCCGGAAATCAAAACATCCTCAAAGGTGGCGATACCGCGCTCATCCGTGACCGCATATTCGTCCACCTTCAATCCGGCGAGACTCGTGCCGTATAGATGGAAAGTCTTGTTTTCAATGAAACCGTCTTCCGCCGTTTTGGAAACGGATAAATTACCGCGCTTGAGGATATTGTTAAAGGTAATGGTAGAGGTCTGGCCGGAAACCACCGTGACCCGTTTGGTTGCCTGCGGTTCATAGCGGTTTTCGGTCTGCTCGGTCACTTCATACACCCCGGGACGCAAATTTTCCAGCAAAAAGGTCCCGTCAGACTGGGTGCGGATGTTTTGATCCACACCGTTTCCAGAAATGTGAAAGGGTACGTTTCCAACCTTGCCATCCTCACTGGTTTTCACTAGCCGGACGCTGCCGGCGGGGGCCTTGATCCGCAGGTATGCCGGAACCGGATCGTTGTTGGCGGGAACGCCGGACACCATATCCTGATTCTCTTTTTCTTTTCCCGGCACACTCCAGATCAAAAAACCTGTGGTATTGTTAGTAGAAGGCATACGGCGGTTTAATTTGAGCATCACTTCATCGGTAATCGGCTTGGAAGAAGACAAAACCAGCTTATTGCCGCTGATAGAAGCGGTGACGCCGCCGTTGGAGGAAACATAGAAGTTTTGCAGGACATTGTTTGTATCCGTCAGAGTAATGGTATATTTTCCATTTACAAAATCCATCTCATAAGTTGGTGCTGTGCTTTGTGCTGTCCCTGAAAAGCTGGGACGTTTATAATGATCGGCCATATCTTTCAAAATACGGTCGTACCATTCCTTAAAATAACGGTTGCGGCAATATTGTTCGGTCATGGTGCCGGAGTAACCGCTGACCGGATAGGTCTTGTCATTCAGTTCCGTAGGCGAGCTGCGGAAACCAAGTGTAATCTGCCAGACGATCAGCTGCGTGGCGGAATAGCAGGCGTTAGCGTCCTTAGATGTTTCCAGATCGGTACGATTCGTGTAACCGTATGCGAGTGCCAACGCCAATAGATCTTTCTGTTCCGGCGATAATTGTTCATACTTGTCACCATGCGTTGCATTGCTGGAACCCGCATAGCTGGTATCGTCAGGCAGCGGGACCCCGTGTTCAATGCAAAAACAATAAACGTAGTCCTGACCGTATACCCACTGCGATTTATCTGAGGTAAGGCCGGGCCGCTTTGCCGTATAGTCGTGCATTTTCCGCACCAGCGGATTCACGGCATAACCGAAAGGATTATCTTCGGCACGCAGGCCATAGCCTGCAATAAAAGCGTTTCCCTCTTCATCAGTGAGCGTATAGTCCCAGCTCACCTCACACTTGGAAAGATCCATTGTGACGTCTGTTGCTGCAAATGCCGTTGTCGGAAGGATTCCGAGCAACATAACAGCCGCCATCAGGAGAGAAAGCAGCCGTCTTTTTGTTTTTATCATGGATAACCTCCTAATTTTTGGCGCAAAAAAGCGCCATCTCAAAGATGACGCTTCTCTGTGCGATTTTTTATTTTTTATGCGTAGAGGACAACAAAGGCAATATCACCGTCTACCATGACCTGCATTACTTTGTAAAACGCCGAATATCCAGGTATGCCGTTGTTGGGATCTGTTACTGTTTTGACGATTTTATCAACGTGATATTTCAGCATTTCGATTGTGCCGTCCACGCCCTCATACTTGATGCGGGGCGTCCCCATCCAGCCGACTCCGCCTTCCCAGCTGAATTCCAGCGAATCATCCATCGGGGTGAAAAAATCCTGCGGTTGCTGTGCGGTGCGGAGTTGTCCGACCAGTTGGAAGCTGTCCTGCGGACGGATCTGTTTGACAAGGACGAAGGGCTGCCCATAGAGAATGACGCTATAGACGGAAACGGGAATCCGGTCTTATTCGGTTACACCTGCGACCTGCCCCGGATCAAACGCTTTGACACGGCGCTCCGGCTCCAGAACAAGACAGGCACGCTCATCTGTTTTGATTTTCAGGCAGACGCTCTCCGCCGCTGCTGCGGGAAACAGATGCAGTTTCAGGCCATCGACTTCAACAAATGGGAAAGGAGGTTTTTTCCTTAAAACGTAAAAGGCTATTTTCGATTCTGTTGGGTTTTCCGCCGCTTCTTTTTGCCTTGCTTTACGGCGGCGGATATATTGCACAGTTTATTCGCAACTACACCGTATGGAAAGACGCGGGCGGCACACCCGGCTATGGAACATCGCCGGAAATGCCGTCTTTTTCTTTGTCCGCCTGCTTCGATGCGGTGTTCTCTCTCCCATATGGGATAATCGGCGCACTTATCTGCGTCGGCGTGCTGGCCTTGCTCATTGTCATGGTGATGCGGATGGGCTTTGGAGACACCGGCGAATACGACAAAGACCGGAATTTTATCTATTCCAAAAAGGGAACCTACGGCACGTCCGGCTTTCTATCTGAAAAAGAAGCGGAGGAAGTGCTGGATCTGACCTCCAGCCTAAAAAAACACAGCGGCACGATCCTCGGCACATTAAACGGCAAGTATGTCTGCGTGCCGGAGGACAGCCGACTGAATAAAAATATCGCCGTGTACGGCGCCAGCGGCTCAATGAAAACAAGAGCCTACTGTATCAACCGTATCCTTCAGGCGGCTGCGCAGGGGGAATCCCTGATTATCTGCGATCCGAAATCCGAGCTGTATGAAACGACCAGCCAGTATTTGCGGGACGAAAAAGACTATCTTGTCCGCGTGCTGAACCTGGTACAACCTGAGCATTCGGATTCCTGGGCCTGTCTTTCCGAGATCGAGGGTGATGAGCTGATGGCGCAGGTTTATTGCGACGTGATTATAAAGAACACCGGAAACGAACGAGGCGACCACTTTTGGGACAGCGCAGAAATGAATTTGCTCAAAGCATTGGTCTTGTATGTGGAACAGGGATACCCCGACGGCCGCAGGACAATGGAGGAAGTCTACAAGCTCATTACCCACACCACCGAACAGGAATTAAAAAGTCTGTTCGACCTGCTCCCCGCCACCCATCCCGCCAAAGCGCCCTTTGCGATTTTCCGTCAGGCATCCGATACGGTGCGCAGTGGTGTCATTATCGGGCTCGGGAGCAGATTGCAGGTTTTTCAAAACAAGAAGATCTGCAATATCACGAGCTTTGATGAAATCGACCTGGAACTTCCCGGCCAGAAGCCATGCGCCTACTATGTTGTCAATTCCGATCAGGACAGCACCTTTGATTTTCTTTCATCGCTGTTCCTATCCTTTTGCTTTATCAAGCTGGTGAGATATGCCGATAAAAACTGCCCTGGCGGGAAGCTGGCCGTCCCGGTTCACATTCTGGGTGAAGAACTGACTGCCTGCGGCACGATTTCTGAATTATCCCGCCGGATCAGTGTCATTCGTTCCCGCAATATCTCCATGTCCTGCGTGTTCCAAAATCTGGCGGGATTGCAAAACCGCTATCCCTACAACCAGTGGCAGGAGATTCTGGGGAACTGCGATATCCAGTATTTTCTCGGCTGTTCCGACCCGTTGACTGCTGAATATATCAGCGAACGGTCGGGTGAGGTTTCCGTCCATGTCCAAAGTAAAGCAAAGCAGCTCGATACGTGGCGAGTCAGCAACTACACGCCGGAATACCGGGAAACCAGCGGTGTTGGCCGGCGAAAACTTTTGACGATGGACGAGGTATTGCGGCTCCCTGTTTCTCAGGCGCTGGTGATTATCCGCGGCCGGAAGCTTCTCAAAGTGGATAAGCTGGATTACACCCTGCATCCGGAGGCTCGAAAGCTACAGCCCTGTAAAGCTTCCGCACACGTTCCGGAATGGAGTAAGACCCCGCGAAAGGAGGTGAGCGCCCCGCCGCCGAAACCGAAAAACCGCGCTGCCCGGAAGCCAAAGCCCAAACTGCAGGATGCGGCAGCGTCCCCGCCGGGCGTCGTACCGGCAACCAAGGACGATATCATGTCGTCCGATCAATAATTTTACAGGAGGTTTGTCTATGCCCCAAAAAGCTGAAACTTTAGAAGCGGCTGAAGAAGCGTTGGTACAGCCCGACGCCCCAGCCGCCGAAACGGAGGAAACAGATGCACAAACAGAAGTCTCGTCGGTTCCAGAAATTCCAGAAGAAGCGCCCGCCGAAGCGGTGGAAGAACCAAAACCAAAACGTTCCCGCCGGAAAAAGGCGGCTGCTGAGGAAACCGGCGATCTATCCGTCCCTGAAACACCGGAGGCCCCATCCCCGGAGGAACCTGCACCGGCGCCGGAAGAACCGGCAGCAGAAGCCGCTGTTTCCTCTTCTTCTCTATCGCCACGGCCCGCACCGATTTTAACGCTGGAGGCCGGCGCTGATGTGGAAACCGAAGAAAGCCTTGCAGATGTGGCGTGGCATGAGATTCACAACGCTTACCGCACCCGCCGGATGCTGACCGGCACACTCGGCGGTCTGGAACAGACGGACAACGGCAAGACCATCGCGGTTGTGGAATACAAGGGCTATCGTGTTGTCATCCCCTTGAAAGAGATGGTGCTGAATTATCAGAATCATCTCACCGGCGACGCCTACAACGAAATGATCGTGCGGCAGCACAAGCTACTCAGCCGGATGCTGGGCGCGGAGATCGATTTCGTTATTAAAGGGATTGATTCCAAGACCCGCAGCGTCGTCGCCAGCCGCAAGGAAGCCATGCTGAAAAAACGTAAAATCTTTTACATGGATACCGATCTTTCCGGCGAATACCGAATTTATGACGGAAGGATCGTTCAGGCCCGGGTCATCGCCACCTCGGAGAAAGCCATCCGTATCGAGGCGTTTGGCGTTGAGGCATCGGTTATGGCGAGGGATCTGTCCTGGGAGTGGATCGGCGACGCCCGCGACCATTACGCAGTAGGCGATCGGGTGCTGGTACGCGTTCAAAGCGTCAATCGGGAGGACATCGAACACATTTCCATCAAAGCGGATTTGCGCAGCGTATCGGACAACCGGCAGGACAATCTTCGCCTGTGCCGGATTCAGAGCAAATATGCCGGGATCGTTACCGACGTCCACAAGGGCGTGGTTTACATCAGGCTGACCAACGGCGTCAACGCCATTGCCCATTCCTGTTATGACAGAAGGCGCCCAGGCAAGAAAGACGACGTCAGCTTTGTCGTCACCGGCGTCGATCAGGAGCGCGGCGTCGCGCTTGGGATTGTCACCCGCATTATCCGTCAAAATCTGTAATTGTTGAAAAACGGCGGTGTTTGGTCGTATTATATAAGTGAAGACGAAATTTCTACACAGGAGGGATTTCGATGCGTAAACTTTTCTTCGTCTTGCTTTGTATAACGCTGATTGCTCTTATCGGCTGTCAGTCAGAAAACACACCGGATGCCGCCGTTTCTTCCCCGGCTGCCTCGCAGGAGAATACATCCGCAATTTCATCTGCGGATACAACGTACAGCGGCAGCGCCGAAACATCAGGCAATTTTTCCAGCGATAAGAGCCAGCCTACGCAGGCAGAGGCGTCCAGCCCATTGGCTGAATCATCTGATACTCCCAGCCGTCCCCAGGAAAAACCGGCTTCTCCCACCGAGACAAAGCCGGCCATTCCGGAACAGACAAAGCCGCCGAAAGGCAGCGGCGGCAGTTCTTCTCCACCGTCGCTCCCCTCAAATCCGTCGGCAGAGTCCACGCCTACAGCGCCGTCCGCATCTGAGCCATCAGAGCCGGCCGCTTCCAAACCGCCGGAAACCACAAGCCAGCCGGAGCAGAATATGGAAGCGGAATATGCCCGGATCATCCGGGAAACGGTGGCCTATGCAGAAGGCTATACAGTAAAGGGCTTTACCTTTATCTGGGATGTTGGTTAAAAAATAGAAATGGTCATAGCTGCCGTCCAGCAGCAAATATTGTTTGCCGCCTTCGCCGGATAGGATACCCGCTGCCAGTTCCATGCTGTTTCCAAGAAGCAGCCCTTTGACATCTTCCGGCGCGTATTGCTCCGGGAGCCGTTCCCGGCAAAGAATGGTCTGCATCAGCGCCTTGGTTCGCAGTTCCGCCCGGTACTGCCATTTCATCAGGGCATTTCCCAGATTGTATGTGATAAAAACGCCCTTCTCCGCCAGCAGAACACCGACTGACCGGGCGCCCTTGATTTTAACAGTCACCGTTCCGAGTTCTTTAATCTCGCGGGAATTATAAAAGGCGGGTGGAATTGCAGAAAATCGGGGATCCCCTTGCCAGACAGGGCAGAAAATGTCCGGCTTTTCATCCCGAAAGACTACTATACCTGCCTGCTGCATGGTAACGGTGGCCTCGGCGATCCGATGAAGGCGCTGGCGGCGGAACAATTCGCTTTTGATATGGTTCGTTTCCGCTGATCCGGCCAGGCAAAAACAAAACCGCTGCGGCTGGTCGGCCGCAAGAAGTTTCTTCGCCCTTGCCGTCAGCCGATACCCCCGAAGCCGGTCCCGATAGTAGGTGTGCAGCAGGCGCTTTTGTTTGAGCGCCTGCACGACACTGGCTTTGTACGCCTCTCCACCGGGCAGACGGGAAAGCTGGTCTGAGGGGAACTCGCCGGAAAGGGCGGTCAGTTCGAGAAGATGATAACCCACGGTATGTCTGCCGGGGAGGGACTGAGAAGAATGCGCCACCGTCTGCCTCCCTTCTAAAAAATTACCCAGTTACGATTGACCTGGGTACAAAATCGATTTTTTGCTTGTCTGTGAGACCACCCTGCACCGCGTTTTTGCAGATGACTCCATATATCCCATTTTGGAACCCTCAAAACCGCTAAAAATCGGATATGGATTTCAGGCGGTTTTCACGCTCTTTGATCCATTCCGGGAAGCGTTCCTTTCCCATCACGCAAATACAGGTGCCGTCGTGGTCTCCGATTTCTGTGGTGTTATAGGCGTCGCATAAAAGGCCGCTGTCGTCTTCCATCACAAAGGCGGCGATCACGTCCAGGAGCTGCTTCAATTCCAGATTATCGTAATCCCGGATATGGGAGATGGGGAAATCCCGGTTGTAGATATGGGAAAAGCAGACAACGCAGTGGCTGAACTTCGGCAGCGGATGGCTGTCTGCATACTGACTTAGGGTAAAATACAGCGGATCGGTTATAAACTCAGAATTTTTACGCTGTTTTCGCTTGGGGAGCAGACAGGGTAGAGAGATATTCAATGTGCCGTTTTCCTCAGAAATCCGAATTCCCTGCACAATGCCGGCAGAAGTGAGATATTCGTTTTTCTTCACGTTTGTAGTGCCATAGATCAAATGCCGTATCCGGCAGGTAATCAGCTCGCTCCGGAGGGCAGCATCGGTGGAGAGCAATGCGTAATTGTCCGGATATTGTTCGATATCGGTGCTATCCATCGCATAAAGCGTATTTTGCAGCTTTATGAGATCCTCCAAAATTTTGTTGATCCGCTGTGATAGGATTTTTCTTTCCAAATAGGTCCTCCTTGTTTATTCCTGCTTGAAGTATTGAATTTCCCCTGTGTCCGACACCACACAAAAGGCGGCGGCGTTAGAAATACAAAGGCGGGCAATCTGCCCGGTGTCTTCGACAACGAGGATGCGTCTGCCCTCCGATTCGCCGGCTTGAGAGAGCGCGTGTTTTACCAGCGCCTCTTTATCGGGAGGGACGCAGATGATCTCATAGGTTTCACCGTCCGCGAAAAAGATGATCTTCGTGGGAAAATCATCAGGGGAATGGTATTCCACCCCATCCGCAAAATCCGCCAGCACCCACAAGGCCGCCAGCATCTCCCAGTCTGTTTCAAAGTCCGGGTTGTCGTAGTATATATCGCTTTGCGAGTCGTGGAAGATCCGCCCCTGCTTTGTAAGATATCCAAGCAGGTTATCCAGCACCGATTTTTCCTTGTTGGAATAGAGCCGGTACACCTGCTCATGCCGGATGCAGCGGTAATTGGATATATCCCGCAGCAGACTGGCTGCTTCTTTGCTGTAAAGCTGATCTCTGGTTTTCACGTTTATATCTCCTTTAATGCGTATTAAATCAGTAAAAAATCCGCATACGGGCGGACAATACGTGTTCCGTCCGTATTAGGATTGCATTGATGACTGCAGAAGTTTTCGCTGTTCAACCAGCTCCTGTAGTTCCCTGCGGTCGGTGGTAATGAGGGATTTTTCCAAATCGCTGCATCGGAATTCTACAGTGATATTATTATTGTTGGAACTGATAAGCCCGTTGCCGCGCTCAAAATGAGTAATCTCCATGACCTCCGCTTCGGAAAGGTGGAGGATATTCTGAACACGCTGCGCTTCCTCGTCTTCCAAATTCAGGACAATCTTGGTTTTGCAGTTATTGATAATGCCTTTCCCGTATTTCCCGTCCTCAAGAGCAAAGAAATCGTTGAGATCCTGCGTGGCGCAGACGGCAGACCCGCCATAACCGCGTATAATCTTGAAGATTTCCAGCACATATTCCGCAGCGAGCCGGTTTCCGGAGCCACCAATCAGTTGCCAGCACTCGTCGATAAAGATAGCCTTTTCCACCGTCCGGTTTTCTTTGGCCTTATCCCACACAAAGTCCAACGCCACAAACATACCGGCGGTGAGTAGGTCCCCGCTCAGTTCCGAAATATCCAACACCGTGTACTTGTTAGACAAATCCACGTTGGTTTGCTGGTTGAAAGAACGGGCCGAGCCATGCACAAGACGGTTGAGGATGTTCGCCATCCGTTTGGTTTCAGCAGACGAGGCCAGCACTTCATGTAAATCTCCTAAAATCGGCATTTCCCGATAATTTCCGGGATTCTGTGGATCGTTCAGAGAAGCATTATCATGCGTGATGCCCTTTTTGTTGTAGGTCTTAATCATTGCCTCGTCCAGTAGCTGTCTCTCTTCGTGGTTCATATCCGGTATCAAAAGGGAAAAGAAGATGTGCAACTGTTGGATTTTTGATGCCAGCGCCGATTTTTCCAAGGCTCCGCCGTCCAGCAGCTCATCTACCGACTTGTCGGTGGGACGGATTTCCATGACATTGATACAGTTTTTCGATGCCGGGCTAATCTGGATAAATTCGCCGCCTATGTTTTTACAGGCACGGTGAAACTCATGCCCCTTGAGTGGTGCGACGATGAACACCTGAATGCCTTTTCTTCTCATACGTAAGCCCATCAGTTGCAGTGTAAAAGTCTTACCGGCTCCGCTGGTCCCCAAAATTGCCATATTAGCGTTCTTATAGACCCGAGAGTTAAAAATATCTACAATCACTAGAGAATTATTGATTTTATTAGTTCCCAGCAAAATACCGTTGTCGTCGCAAAGCTCATAGGCGGTGAAGGGATAACAGCTTGCAGCGCCGGAGGTCAGCACGTTGCGCTTGGAGCGCCCGTACAGGTGCTTTTCCAAATTCGTTAGGGGCAGCGCCGATAAAAAGGCCTGTTCCTCACGGAATGCGCAGGAGCTTATGGATAGATCCTGCGATACCAGCAGCTTTTTCATTTCGCGCTCCCGCCATTCCAGATCCTCCGGTGTTTCAGCGGTAATGGTAATAAGGATATTGGCGTAATAAAAATCCTCGCTGTTCGAGAGGCCGTCTTTGAGAAAGTATCCGCTGCGGATCGCCCCGTCCAAATCGTCATAATCGGTGTTGGTATCGCTCGTTTCTTTAATCTTAGAACGGTTGATCCGGAGCTGCTGCCCCAGCTTATGCACCATGCGCTCTTTTGGCTGCTTCGTTAAAAACAGGTCAATATCAATGCCGTCTCCCGCATTGATTAACAGGCTCATCCAGCCTGCCGTCACACGGGATTTGTACCCATCGGACGGGATCAGCAAATAGGAATGATACAGACCATCGATGGAGATGTATTTCGCATGGGTGAAGTCAATGGTTTTTGGTGCGAAAAACTCGGTACAGGGGATGGCATCGGTGTTTTTGCCCTGCTCCACATATCGGGAAACAATATCCTCCACACGGGCGGACAGCGGTACATCCGAGCTTTCCTGCCGGCAGAGGATGTTATACAGTACATCTACCGTAAACTCATCTTCGTTTTCCGGCGTCAGCACTTCGTTCCCGCACTGTTTCAGGTAATTTACTGCGGTGCGGGCCGCCACCTGCAGGGTGGATATGGCGTCGGCTTCATCGCTGCCTCCGCGTCGGCCCACAGCCTCATACTCAAATGAAATGAAAAAGCGGCGGGTTGTTGCTTCACGGGAGCCGATACGTCCCACCAGTTTTAAGTAATCTTCCTGAAGCATCCGGCAGTTCGGATCGGTTTCCCGCGCCATTTCTTTTTTCACAATGTCTATGTGCCGGTTGATGTCAGCGCGTTTGCTCAGGGCCTTAAACTGGATTTTGACCGGAGAAATTTTCAAATAACTAATAAAGGAATAGATGATACTGCGTTGTTCCCGTGCGCTGCGAAGCAGGAAGTTAATCGGTACAACCTCAATCACCTTAATGTAACGGTGATCCTTGGTATAGATGACGCCGTTTTCAATCTTTTCAATGGGAAGATAAGCGGCCACCGGATTTAGAAATTCCGATTCCGGCACCTGTCGGCGGGAACGTGCCCTTTCCGGACGCTCTTTCCGTTTCTGGGACTTAGCCTCTTTGGCCGGTTTTTCCTTTTGAGCCGACCGTTTGCGGATGACGCCCAGAATTTCCGCAAGCATGGAGGGCTCTTTGTTTTCAACGGCCTTATTATCCTTGCGGACGGCCTGTTTTGCCGGAGCCTCCTTTTTCTCCGGACGCTTTTTCGCTTTCTTTTCTGCGGTCTCACCCACCACACGGCGGTTTTTGACCCACTTAAAAAATGCAACGATGAAGGATGAAAGGCATTCGCCCGATACGCCGAACAGCCCGAGCAGCGCCAAAGGGAGGGCAGTCAGGCACAAAAGGATGATCCGCGTTGTCAGCGGTATATTCAGCATAAAGACCGGCAAGCCCGCTGATACAGAGAGAATGCCGGCCTCGATTGCGTTTCTCAGCTTAAATGCTCCCCCGAACAGAGTCGAGCCTTCGATAAAGTTCGGTGGGATATAATAGGTTTCAAATTCGTTGTCTTTGGATTTGCTCATTGATTCCTCCTGACATTATCCTATGATCCAGAATGGTCCTCCGGCGGCCGCCCCCTCTCTGGCTTCGTCAATAATCAGGGATAAATCCCACGTCTGTTCGCTCTTTTTATAGCTGGCAGGATCGGCTACAAGGATTTTACCGTTCTCTACACCGCGCAAAACGATGAAATGGCCGGAGGTCGTAAAGTGTCCCTTGCTCATCAAAGCAACCACCAGCTTCCCGTCGCTCAAAGCGTCGGAAATCTTCTGCCCGCCGTCCTTGCCGCAGCCTTCCACTGGGAGATCCCAAGCTTTGGCCGCTGCCGGGATCAGGCCATGATAGGAGCCGTTCCCCGAAGCCCAGTAGCCGTGCTCATACGACCACTTTGCCATCTCTACGGGATCGACGGTTTCTTCCGTGAGGGAGGAGACCACAATCGCCATCGCGGTAGGGCCGCATCCATAACCGCCGATATCGTCCGTCCCATACGGTTTGGAAGCATATCGCTCATCAAGCTGATTAAAATAGACAACTTCTGTTTTGCCATTGGTGAATTTAATATCGCCCAGAGATGTGATCGCCTGATATCCGTTGGGAAGCCTTTGGAACATCCCATCGCCCAAAAACATACCCAGGTTTTTGGCGTAGTTGTTCGCCAGTTCCTTTTGCTCCGCGTCCAGATGAAAGACGTTATCAGCAAAATAATCCTCGCCGTTGTAGACGATGGTATACACCATCCAGGTTTCCGTTACCGTCTTCGAGGTCGAGGTTTCTTTGCCTGTGCTGCTGTCTACAGTGATGGTGATTTCCTCACGCGTGCGCGTCTCTTCCTTTTTGGAAAAGGAATACAGCTCCCCTTTGGCGTTTCGCAGCGTGGATTCCATATCAGCAAAAGTGATGGATTCAAAATCCTCGTTTTTGGAGGCGCAGAACTGCGAAACAAAGGCGTTGGCGTTATATGCTGGTGCATTTTCATGGGGATTGATGATCTCCCGCTGGTCGGCGGTGGAATTGTTATAATCCTGCTCAATCTGTTTCAGGACATCTTCCAGCGCCTCTGACAATACATCACTCACGGAATTTGTAATATCGGTCACGTTCTCCGTGATATAGGCGCTGTCGTTTAAGATGGGAACCGTCGGATCGTCCGGTGTGAAGGCATCCACCAGACCGCCGAAAATCAAGGAGGGCAGCATCAGGATAAACAGTATCGGCAGCAGGAAGATCGCCACTACTACAAGGATGATTTTTCCGATCAGGTGTCGGTTACCCCAAACAAGGCCGGCCACAGCGCCATACGGACCGCCTGCAGCGGCACCTTTGGCGGCTCCGGCAATCGCCTTCCCGGTTTTAACTGCACCACGAACGGCATTTGCAGCCTGTGCTCCCTTTTCAGTGATAGAAGTTTGATTGTTTTTTTCTTCCGCCATCAGATCCGATCCTTTCGTTTCGGCGGGTCGGGCAGCTTTTTAACAATCTTTTCGTTGTAGGCAATTCCTTCTGGGGCGTTATAGGGCTTACGCTCTACCGTATCGGCTGCATACTGCTTATACCAGGTCGTGCCGTCAGCGGCTGTCACCGTCGAATATTCACCGCTTGGTGCCATATACTGATCGGCATGGTACATTCCCATAGCGACCCCTTCCGGGTGTTCGGAAGAGGTCTCGGTCGCCGTGATCCGCCCGCCGCCGATTTCCACGTTGGAAAAAGAGGGGACGTCCTCAGCCCCTTCGCCTAAAGCGGTATACCCCATGTAGGAGGATAGAGCCGAAGCTGCTTTTTCTCCAGTCATGGCACCGGTGGTTGAGATGCTGCCGGTCGCCACCGTACCGATGACGCGGTTTGCAAAGCCGCCGCCCTTGCTCATGGAAGATGTAAAGGCTTTACCGCTAAGACCGCCCTCCTTGTTACCGGTAGCATTTTTGACTGCACCATTTTGGAAACTTCGGCTGACAACACCGGCAAGCCCGCCTTTCAACGTGCCAGCCCCCGGCACACCGCCGGAAGAAGCCACGCTGCGAGAGCCGCCGCCGTGTCCGCTGCCAAAGGATTTTGCCATTGTTACGCCGCGGGCGGCAATCATTGCTTCTGCCAGCATGGATCCTCCCGTATTTCCGACATTGATGCCCAAAGAGGACATAAAGCTGTCGATTTTCTGGCTGATTTTCAAAAAGCCGATGGCGCACAGAAACCACACAAAAATATTTCCTGTTACGCCTTCTTTACCGATTGTATTGACCTGTTGCTGCACTTCTGCTTCTGTCACCGCAAAGGCGGGGACTGCAAACAAGCTGGTTAACACCAGTACCAGCGCAAAGGACAACAGGATTTTACTTGTTTTTCGCATACTGTCACCTCCGATCATAGCGAAAGAGGGTTGGATAAGAATGTACCGACCATACTGGTAAATAAACGCAGGCACCACGCATTCATTATCAATAAGAAAATTTGTCCGCCCAGCATCCGGCACCAGCTTTGAAATATTCCAGAGGTTGTTTTTGACGAACCCAGAGCAAAAGCGATCGGAGCCGTATAGACCAGCACACCGAGCAAAATGTATCTTTCTGCCGCTTCAAACAACAGTTTAATGTAGTTCCATGCCATTATCAGCACGAAAAGCAGAGCGATAATGGCAACCGCGCCGCTGGCGCACACACCTAAAATAACGGTAATAGTCGAGTTAAAACTGGCAAAATCCAGCGGCGGTAGCGAAGATGTCAGTACCCACTGGTACGGCGTTCCTCCTATTTTCAGGATGATGTTCACAATATCGTCGGCAAAATACGCCAGCAGGATGAACAGCACCGAACGGATAGACAGTTTCACAGGATCTTCTGCCTCAATTCCAGCAGCAAGGCCGTAGTTGCGAAAAAGCTGCCACACCCAGTTTAAGAGAATCAGGCCGATTGCCAGTGCCACAAAGACTTCATACATTGTCTTCGCCGCTGGAAAATACCGTAGAAAGGTTGTCATATTGCAGCCTAAAGCACCTAATACCGATGTGCTGATCAGATCCAGACCATGCATGACCTGTTCGGCTATCCAGGATACAATTCCATCTAATATACCCACGGCATCACACTCCTTTCCTCATAGGATGCACAAAAGACGGGCCGCCGGATGGTTACGGCGTGCCCCATTTGCCGCCGGCGAAGAAAGGCGTGATATACGAAACGATAAAGCCGAGACCGTTGAGGATCGCCCAGGTTATAATAATCCGTTTGAGCCACGCCCGGGACTCGTCTACCGTTTTACCGCTTTTGGAAAAATTCATCATCAACAGAGCGATAGACGCCGTGACAACGGCGGCGATCGTGGAAATCAGCAGGATTTGGTTGTAGACATCCTTCATGATTTCTTCGGCCTTTGTCCAAACATTCGTAGCGGCAAATGCCTGCTGCGAAAAGCACGCCAGCATACATACTGTCAGGAACACCATATACAGCACGCGGCTGTAGTTGATATGCCCGCAGCGTTTAAGCGGCGCTGGAATGGTTTTCTTCTTCAAATCATGTCCTCCTTGAAAAATAAGTAAAGCCGCCCGAAAAACAGGCGGCCGCTGGGCGAAAAGCCGGGCGATGGCAATAAAAAAACACCATTCAAAAAATGGTGTTCCCACTGCCTTTTCCGGCTTCTCGATACAATTTTCAGCATACTCATTTTAGCATGAGGGGATTTACGCCGCAATCGCAAAACCGTGCCAATGTTGTGCCGATTATCTGCCTTTATTGTTCTCAGGGAAAAATTGCTCCAAAAGATTTAAGCTGTCCCGGGAAGTGTAACCCCAAAGAACTGACGAAAGCGCCATGATCGCTTCTTTCCTCTTGCGGAAATACGTCCGGTAACTGATGTCTTGTATATGCGGCCGGAGCTGGTCGATGATTTCCTCGGTGTTCCGAAACTGCTGGGGAGAGAGGTAGGTGTAATACAGAATCCAGTAGTATGCCTCTCCAAATTTGTGTTTGCTTCTCAGCAGGTTGGCCGCGTTTTCCATCAGCTTGAGCATTTGATAACTCCGTTCAATGCTCCGGGCGTGTTCCTGAATACCGGTATCCGCAAAGTCTACACCGGCCAGATAAATGGACTCCAGAAAATCCTCGATACTGCTGCCGAACTCGATCTCGAACTGGCGGCGCACCTGTTGCACCGATAATTCCAAACTCCATACCACATCCCGGTATTTCCGCAGGAGAGTCCATGTATCGTGATACAGTGGATTTTCTTTCTCTTTCAGTTGTTTGATCTGCTTCATCGCTGCCCCGCCTCCGATAATTTAAGTTCAAAACGGAACAACTCCGTTTCTCTGTTCTCCCCGCAGCAAATAGTGAGAAGATAGCGTTTTCCCATACTGTCAAACATAAAAAGTTTGTTCTTGCAGACCGGAGATAATGGTAATAACTTATATCTGGATCTGTGGCAGGAAAAGCATGGGAAGCCTTGTGCGGAAAGGATTTGACCGACTTTCTGTATGATGATCTCGGTGTGAGAAAATGAACCGCTATTTTCGGGATTTGAACCGATGTTTTTTTCTGCTTCCGTATATTCATCAACAGGAACAGAAAGATTAAGCGCCATTGCAACTTCGTCCTTGTCCACAAGAATATCTGAGATTTGGAACATCGTGGAGAGATAATTTTTCAGGTAGAGTGCTGTCCCGTGCGTGCCTGCAAAGGAAACGGCGGAGATATAGTCGAGCGCAATCAGCTTGCGAACATACCGCCCGGCCGTTGCTTTAGATACGCCCCAGCGTTGTGCAAGTTCGGCATAGCCGAGCAGAGGATTACCCGTTCCATTGCGGAGATAGACCACCGGACCAACATCTGAGCCCTGCACCTGCTCATCGTTATAAACCGTATTGATCCACAGATCCAGCAAAGCGTCCATTTCAGAGCATCGGCCTTGGCTGACAAGCTCCGTTGCCACGGACACCGGCAGGAAGAAAAAGCCTGTATCCTTGGCACAGGGCGCGTTATAGTCCAGCACGCGGTTGTGCTTATGCCAGCCCATAATTTTGAATTTTATCAGTTTTCCACGACCGAGAAGCGAATAGGCAATCAGGTGACGATTCTGTAAATCCTGAAGAATAGCCAGTGCCTGATGCTGAAAATGGGTGCGGAACCATTCCGCCAGTTCACTGACTCGGCAAAGCCATTCACCGGGATATATGATGTAGCTGATGCCGTCTATGCGCTTGTAGGACGTGCGAAAATTTGCATAGTTGCAGAGAACAGCATAGTAAAATAAATGAGCGCTGCCGCCGACGCGAATATCTTTGTCTTGAAGCAGCATCGTGATAAACTGCCGATAGATCCGACAGCGTGGATAATCGACGATTTGTTTGATTTCTAATTGATATTCTGACATGATTTCCTCCTAAACGAAAAAGCGGCGCGGGCCTCCACCAAAAATGAAAGCCCGCGCCGCGGATTTGTTGATTATATGAGTTGTTTATGATATACTTTTATTAAAGTCTTTATCATCTCCTTTTATAGTTTCATATCTGTTTCGGAACACACGGACAACTAAACAACAAGAACCATGTGATATTGAGATATCTGAGATACCTGATTCCGGGGTACACGAGAGGTACACGAAACGGTTAAAATCAGCTGAGACAGGCTCAAACCGATAGGATTTCAGCCGGAAAAGAGACCAAAATAGAGGAAAAAGACATGAGAAACATTACTCAAAATAGAGTGGGAATGAGAAGAAAGGGGGCTTTACAATTATGAATTTTACAATTAAACCACTAATCCCACAACTTGCCAGAGATTATTTTGATTTTTTTGAAAACCGGGCATTTACTGACAATTCACCTTACCGATGCTATTGCCAAATCTATCAAATGACCAAGAATGAACAGCAGACGAAATTCAATCATGCTGATGCAGCTGATTTTGGGAAAATATCAAGAGAAATTGCAGAACAGCAAATTGCATCAGGTGCTCTGCGGGGCTATTTGGCATATGTGGACGGAGAAGCAATTGGCTGGTGTAACGCAAACGATAAGGCAAATTTTCCAATCGATTCTTGCGGCGGATCTCATTTTCATTCAGATATTCCAAATCGTGAAATCGCAGTGGTTTGTTTTGAGGTCGCTCCCAATTTTCGAGGACAAGGTGTCGCAACAGCTCTATTGAACAGAGTTATAAGTGATGCAAAAGCCAACCAGTATTCGGCCATCGAGAGTTTTCCTGTCATTCGTGAAGAAAGATACGAATGGGATTGCACGGGGCCTGTTCGCTTGTATGAAAAGGCAGGCTTTGTCATAACAGAAAAACGAGATGATTTTGTCGTTATGAGAAAAGAGTTATAATACTGCTTACCGCAGTTATCGACTTATTCACAATACAACGATTCCTGTTATCAACCCCCATAACAAACTGATAACATTAGTTCATATGGGCAGGATAATATGGATAACGAACGTTTTTTGATCCGACCTGTACCTTCTGCAATAACAATGCTGCCTAACGCAGAATATGGGACAATTAGCGGAAGGGAGCAAAAAGAAATGGCTCCGAGTCGATGACATTGACAATCGTGAATTATTGACCGATTTATTTATTGCTATATATAATGAATTACCTGTATCGGTACCGAGAAAGAAAAATAATCTGTAAACTAGGCTTTTTCTTACATACAAGACGATTGTCCTTTTTATTCAGTTGCCATACTTTTTGCAAAGGGAGGGATGGTAAAGGAAATAAGGCATAGAAAAAGCATACACAAAAGCGCCCCCTCACGAATAAGCATACCGTTCATTCGTGAGGGGGCGCTTTTTGTGCCATACCATGAGCCTTCTTTGCCAAAGGCATATCTCTTACTCAAAGTTTTGAGGAAAAATCGAACCGTCAACATAGCGGATACTACTTAGTATATAGCCGCATCCATTTTCTAATGAGACCAACCCCGCCGCAGGGCATCACAGAGAAGGCTTTGACTCGTTTAAGGTATTCACCCGGATATTGCCCCAATCAAACGTATATCCGTCCGGAAAGCTTCTTCCAATTTCATCATCCGCATTTTCTGGGGTAAGGATGGTGCCGTTGTATTCGATATCGTCAAAATACAGGTCTTTCAAAACAAAGTCGGTAAACGGGCCTTTGTCTTCGTTGGCAATGACCAGACTGATACAACTGTCAAACACGGCTTCGTTCAGAACGACCTCTTTGGCTTTGATGGAACGGAAGAAAATATCGTGGATATGGCCGCCGTTATGCATCATTACCGTGACGACCGGGCAGTGAGCAACATAAATCTCTATATTCTGGAAGTACATGTGATGATCCTGGACGGCTGGATCCCCGCCGTCCATGGACACCGTGACGCACCCCAGATGCGGCGACCAATCCGCCAAAGCGTATCCAACGCTGTTGTTCCGCCAGGTCACTTCACTTTGATCGAAATTGGATTCATAAACGGCGCCGTAAGCAATGCCCTTGTCCGTCCAAACCGCGTTGTTCTCAAACACCACATGTTTTGTCCGTACGGCCCCCGCCGAAGTGGATTTGACCTCCATGGCGTCGTCGCCCGTGCGGACAAAACAGCCGCTGACGCGCACGTCGGTGCAATCGGACACCATGACGCCGTCGGAATAGGTGCGATACCCCAGCAGCAGCAAATCCCGGATTTCCACCGATTCACAGTTTGTAAAGCAGCAGGTCCAGTTGCAGGAATTCAGCACTGTAAGCCCTGCAAGCTGCAGATTCGTCACTTGGTTAAAGCTCAAGATAACGCCGGTCCCTGTTTTGGCTTCCCGGAAAGACAGGTCAAGCGCGGCATGGCCGATAACTTTTACATTGTCCCTGGAAGCGGCGCTGATAATGCTCGCCGCAGCAGGCATGCCGTCCTCATTCGAAGTCAGCGCCTTTGCAATCAGCAGAGTGCCCGGCTCAAAATACACCGTGACATTGTCGGCAAGGATATCGATGCAGTCAATGGTATATTCGCCCTTTTTAAAGTAATAAAGGGTCTGCGGTTCGTCGAGCTGAAGATCGGCCTTACGGTATTCCCCCGGTTCAAAGGTACGCACGGCATATCCCTCGTCCCGAGCCGTTTCCGGCGCCTTTACCATGAGGGTCAGCGGCAGCGATGATCCGTCCCCGGAGACGCCTTTGTCGAACGTAAAAGTATACGAACCGTAATCCGCAATCGACGCCGTCACCGTCTCCCCATCGGTATAGGCCGTCACGCCGGCGCTTTCCGGTAGCACGACAGGATTCTGCCTTTCGCCGTTGGTAATGACCTCCACATTCAGCAGGAAGCCACTTTCACCCCCAGCGTCCGGTACTTCCACATAGGCGAAGGAATGGGGGCCGCGCGCTGTGCGCGCCATGTATACGGGAACCGCCGTCCCATTAATTTTCAGTTCAAAATAGGTGGAAACCACAATCCCTTGAAAGGCGCATGTCTCGTCGCTGTTTTCCTTCTCCCACAAAGGGAGGAACGCGCTGTCCAGGGTATAATCGGTAAAATGAACCCCTTCGGCGGTTCCGAAGCCCGCCGAAGCGCCGTCGCTTCCGGTGGGCGGCAGCGACGAAGTCTCGCCGGGTTCCGCACGGCACGAGGAAAATCCCATAGTCAATACCGCCGCCATAAGCAGCATTCCTCCTTTTAAACAGCGACTCATTTCCTTTCCTCCCGTTTAACATATTTCCCTATATGTGATCTAAGGTTACTACGCCGTATAGTTTCTGTCAAGCTGGCGGACGGCTTTTTCTGGAGTGCTTCTATAAGGGGCCGCGTTGGCTGGAACCTGGGGGCGGCTGACGGGAACTTTTCGCTGTATGGTTTTTCTCCATTTCGAACGGATTTCCCGCCGGAACGCCGTTACGGCTGTTTTGTCCGACAAAATATGCCCGCCGCTCTTGCCAAACCCGGCAAAAATGCGCTATAGTGATGATAAAAACTATTCTCCGCCGGAAATGCGGTATTACGACTGGAGGAATCATTCTTCAACAGGATATGATCGTCAAATCCATCCCCACGACATCGTCGAAGCGGAGATGAAAAACCTGCCCGTACTGCGACTGGGAGCTTCCGCCCCTTTCCCCCCTGCTGCTCGGGCTGGGGCAGATGATCAACGGCCAGCTGGCCAAGGGGCTGGTGGTCCTCGGCGCCGGTATGGCGATTTCCGCCGTCACTTGTGGAAGCACTGCGCCGGTCCTGTGGATTCTATCGGCGGTGGATGCCTACCAATGCGCGAAAAAGCTCCGCAGCGGCATGGTTATCCGTAAATTCCAGTTTTTTAAATCCGCCGCGCCTTATACAATGTGACTATCAAAGAAAGGACGCCAAAACGATGAGCAAGATTGAAACCGTACGCAAAGCGATGATGCAGGCGTTGAAAGAAAAAGACGCCCCACGGAAAGAGACCCTTTCCCTCCTGCTGTCGGCGCTGAAAAATAAAGCAATCGATAAGCGCGCCGACTTGACCGAAGAGGAGGAAAACGCCGTCGTCCTGCGGGAAATCAAGCAGACGCAGGAGACGATGGACCTCGCCCCCGCCGACCGGGCCGATTTGATCGAGGAATGTAAGGCCCGCATCGCGGTGCTCTCCGAATTTGCACCGCAAATGATGGATGAAGCGGCAGTCGCCGCGGAAATCGACGCCGTTTTGGCGGAATTGGGGATCGAAGCGCCCACCGTGCGGGATAAGGGCGTGATTATGAAATCGCTGATGCCCCGGGTGAAGGGGAAAGCCGACGGCGCGATGGTCGCCCGCCTGGTGGGGGAACGGCTGGGCTGAGTATTTTTGTCCATCCGGTGCATAAAGGGCCGAAAAGCCCGGTGTTTCACTCAATGAAACACCGGGCTTTTTTGTAAAGGCGGATAAATACTTGCGAAATCTCCCGGACGGATACGGCGGCATCGGCAAGCCGCGCCTTTCCAGTCCAGCGCGCGATCCGGATTCCCGTGTCCGGCCGCCCGGTTACGGGCCCCTCATCCCTCCTATAATTTTCGGCTACGTCATCAGCCGTTCCTCCGCGCACTGGACTCTGCCGGGGCGGGGTTATGGATGGCGGCGCGGCTCTTTTTCGCCTTTGCCCGCGCGGCGGCATTCCGCGCAGTAGCCGTAAACCTGGACAACGTGTTCGGTCACTGCAAAGCCGGCCATTTCTTCCAATTCCCGCTCCATACTGGCCAGGGGACAGGCCGGCAAGTCCAGCATCCGGTTGCATCCCTTGCAGATCATATAGTGCCGGTGGCCCCGCCCGTGCGCCGCGCCGTAAAAGCTTTCCCCGCTTTCCAGCCGACCGCGCACCACCTCGCCCCGCGCCTGCATGGCTTCCAGGTTACGGTAAACGGTCGACTTGGCGAGCGTAGGCTGAAGGAGGGCCGCCCGGGCATAGATGTCCCCGGCCGTGAGGGGGCGGCCCGCTTCCTCCAGGATGGACAGGATCAGCTTCTTCTGCCGGGTGTTCCTCGTCTTTTCCCCTTTTTTTCCCCCTTCCGGGGCCGCAGCCCCAGCGGCCTGCGAGGAAATGTTGGGAGTGTCCGCCATTATCCCGTCCTCCTTCCATACGTTTTCTCTCTTTCATTGTACCCATCCGCCTAAAAAAGTCAATCTTCCTTCCTGCCCCGCCTATTTTCTCCTTGACTTTACGGGAAACCGCGATATACTGTTAATTGCAACTCATTCGCAATAACTCTTTTGCCCTGCTTATGGAAAGGAACTGTAGTTATGACGCATTCTGCCCGGCGGCAGTATGGGGCCGTCGCCTTGCTGATGGCGGGCATCCTGCTGGCCGCCGTCGCCATTACCGCCTTCACCCGGGTTACGAACCGGGAAGACGGGCGGCTGCGGCTGGTCGCCGCTTCGTATCCGGCTTATATCGCCGCGCTGAACATAGCGGACGGGGTGGACGGCGTACAGGTCGTCAACCTCGTCGCGGCGCAGACCGGCTGCCTGCACGATTACCAGCTGTCCCCCGACAACATGATTACCCTGTCCGGGGCGGACGCGCTGATTCTCAGCGGGGCGGGGGCGGAAAGCTTTCTGGACGGCGCGCTGGACCGTTTCCCGGAACTCGCCGTGATCGATACCTCCGCCGGGATTTCGCTGCTCGAATCCCGCCATGTCCACGACCATGACCATGACCACGGCGAAGAAGCCGGTTCGCAGGAACCGGAAGAGGGGCTTGTCTATTACAACGAACATATCTGGACGAGCCCTGAACGGTATAAGCGGCAGGTGGCCAACCTGCGGGACGGGCTGGCGGCGCTGGACGCCGGCCACGCGGAGCAATACCGCGGCAACGCGGACGCCTACCTCGCCGAGATCGACGAGATCGAGCGGCAGCTTGCCGACGCGGCCGCCAGCCTTCCGGCCGACGTGTGCATCACCTTCCACGATTCCCTAGCCTATTTGGCGGAGGATCTCGGCCTGCATCCGGTCGCCGCCCTCTCGATCGGGGAGGACTCCGGCGTATCGGCGGCGGATCTCCGCCAGGCGGAACAGGCCGCGGCGGCCGCCGGTTCCGTCTTATTGCTATACGACAGCCAATACCCGGTGGAATACGCCTATATTGCGGACAGCGCCGAACAGGCGGCGGTTCTCACCCTCCACACGGCGGCAGGCGGAGAAGAGGGAAAAAGCGCCTGGCTGGACGCGATGCAGCAGAACGTCCAGGTCCTGCGCGGCGCTGCGGAATAACATCCACCTTGGGAAAGGGAGCGGACCACCATGAGCAATTGCGGGCTGCACTGCCTGAAAATCAACCATATCACCGTATCGGTCGGCGGCGCCCTTCTGCTGAAGGACGTGAGCCTGCACGCCCACTGCGGGGAACTGACCGCCCTGATCGGACGCAACGGGGCTGGGAAATCCACCCTGCTCAAGGCGATCCTGGGGGAACTGCCCCACACGGGGAACGTGGAGTTCAGCGGCCACGACGGCCGCCCGGCCGGGAAGCTGCGGATCGGCTACGTCCCGCAGACGCTCAGCGTGGACGCCGGCTCCCCGGCGACGGTGTACGACATGATCCAATCCCTGACCAGCGGATACCCGGTTTTCCTGCCTCGGCGGAAAAAAACGGTGGAACGCCTGCGGGCGCATCTGGCCCGTTTCAACGCCGCGCAGCTGATCGACAAGCCGGTGGGGCGCCTTTCCGGCGGCGAGCTGCAGCGGGTTCTGCTCGCGGCGGCGACTTTGCCGCCGCCCGACCTTCTAGTGCTGGACGAGCCGGTATCCGGCGTGGATCAAGCGGGCCTTCAGCTCTTTTACACGATCCTAGAGCAGCTCAAGGCAAGCTGCGACATGGTGATGTTGCTGGTTTCCCACGACCTGGATTTCGTTCGCGCACACGCCGACCGGGTGGTCCTGCTGGACCGCGGGGTGGAGGTTTCCGGCAGCCCGGAAACCGTGTTCGCCAGCGAAGCATTCCGCAGAGCCTTTCCCGGCGCCTGAATCCGCTCGCGGTTTGCCTGGCAACCCCTGATTTTTCGTGAAAGGAACCGACCGTTATGCTTGCATCCCTCACCGAAGCCCTTTTCGGCTGGTGGCAATACGATTTCATGCGCAACGCCTTTTTCGCCATTTTGTTGATTATGCCGCTTTTTTCCATGCTCGGCACCCTGGTCGTCAACAACGGCATGGCGTTTTTCTCCGACGCCCTAGGCCATTCCGCGCTGACCGGCGTGGGGATCGGCGTTCTGCTGGGCCTGTCCGAATACCGCCTGGTCATGGTAGTTTTCGCCGTGGTTTTCGCCCTGGTGATGAACCGGATACGGCACTCCCGTCTCTCCTCCACCGACACGGTGATAGGGGTCTTCTCCTCCTGCGGGGTGGCGCTCGGCCTGGTGATCCTCTCCCGCGGGGGCAGCTTCGCCAAATACCAGAGCCTGCTGATCGGCGATATCCTCAGCATATCCCCCGGCGAGCTGCTGGTGCTAGGGATCACCTTGGTGGCGACGGCGGGGATCTGGCTGCTCTGCTTCAACGGGCTCCACGCAGTAAGCGTGAGCCCGCCCCTGGCCCGCAGCAAAGGGATCCCGGTGAGACTGCTGGATAACCTTTTTGTGGTGCTGATCGCGGTGGTCGTCATGCTCGCCATCCAATGGGTGGGGCTGTTGATTATCAACGCCATGCTCATCCTGCCGGCCGCCGCCTCCCGCAACGTGGCCCGCAGCATGCGCAGCTACCATTTGCTGTCGCTGATTTTTGGCCTATTTTCCGGGATTCTCGGACTGCTCTTGTCCTATCATAATGCAGTCGCTACCGGCCCGATGGTTGTTTTAATCGCCGCCGCCCTCTATTTCGGGACCTTTGCTCTGCGGGAAATTGACAACAGATAGAAAATATCAGATTAATTTATACGACTTGTATTTTTTGTAGCTAAAATGCTTTTCAAAAGGCTGGCCGGATAATACCGGCCAGCCTTTTGAAATCCTTCCGCTTATCGTTACAAATCGATTTTTGTAACGCATAATTAATACAATTTGTTTTTTTATTGAATATTATCCTATTGGTAAATCCGTTTTCTCCGGGGATTTCCAGTATAGTCTCTTCTTTTCCGGAAAAAATACACATACGGTAAAGCATAGGCAGGCAAACTGCCTATGGCCGGGAAATCCGGATAAAGGAGGTCCGTATGATGGAGCGACTGCGCAACATGAGCCGCCGTTCGCTGGTGCGCGTCATTAGCTTTACGCTCGCGCTGATCGTCGCCCTGGCGGCGGCGGCAATCGGAGGCTACACCGCCTCGCAAAAGTACCGCACGACGATTGAATATTCCTATCAGCGCGCCTTGGGGGAGCTGACGGAATATATCAGCAACCTGGACATCACCCTGGAAAAAGGGCAGTACGCCGCCACGGAAAAACAGATGCAGGGCCTGTCCTCGGAATTATGGCGACAGGCAGGGAACGCCAAGAACGCGCTCAGCCAGCTTCCGCTGGAGGGGGAATCGCTCGGCAACACCTACAAGTTCCTCTCCCAAGTGGGCAATTTCTGTCTCGCGCTTTCCGAAAAGGCGGAGGGCGGTGGGAAAATCACCGAAGAGGAACTTCAAGCCTTTGACCAACTTTCCGACTACGCCTCCTCCCTGTCTCAGCAGCTGGGGCAAATGGAAAGCGACCTGGCCAACGGGGCTCTGAGCTTTGAAAAGACCAAAGATGCCGTCGCCGCCGGCGGCAGTGACGCCTCGATGCCGGACATCAACAGCGGCTTTCATGAGATGGAGGAAGGCTTCACCGATTATCCGACCCTCATCTACGACGGCCCCTTCTCCGATCACATTCAGCAGCAGAAGCCGAAATACCTGTCCGGCAAAGCCGCCGTTTCCCAGCAGGACGCGCTGGAGATCGCGGAAAAGGCCGTCGGCGGGGCCGACCTGGCCTATACGGGGAAAACCAGCGGCAACCTGCCCGGCTTTCAGTTTGCCAACGATACGCTGACCGTCAGCGTTACCCAGGCCGGCGGGATGGTTGAGTATTTTCTCAACGCCCGCACCATCGGGGAACCCACCCTCAGTGTAGAGGAAGGCTTGAAAAAGGCGCAGGCCGCCTTAAAGGACAAAGGGCTCGGCGAATTCATCACCCGGTACTACCAACTCTCAGGCGGTATTCTCACGGTGAATTTCGCCGCGGTGCAGGAATCCGTCGTGCTGTACCCCGACCTGATCAAAGTGGGGGTTGCGCTGGATACCGGCGAAGTGGTATCCTACGATGCGAAAGGCTATCTGCAAAACCATACCGAGCGGGAACTGCCCGCCATGGCCGTTTCAGAAGAGGAGGCGCGCGCCGTCCTCTCCCCGCGGCTGACGGTGAAAAGCCACGCGATGGCGCTGGTACCGTCCGACGGGCTCAGCGAAGCGTACTGCCATGAATTCCTTTGCCGCGGCCGGGACGACGAACCGGTGCTGGTATACGTGAACGTCGAAACCGGGATGGAGGAACAAATCCTGATCCTTTTGGAAAGCGACGCGGGCGTCCTCGCTATGTGACTATAATTCCTATGTGTCAGTCCGTCCCCGTCCTCTCCGCACCCGATTTCTCTTACTATCTTCTAGTCTCAAAAACGGCCGGTGGAGACTGCTCCACCGTCCGTTTAAGCCTCTTCCATCAGCTTGTATAGTCTTCCAGCAAACCGGCGAGCGTCTGTTCGTCGTAGACAGCGATCCCTTCCTCCAATTTCCGTGGTTCCTCCTCCGGCAACGTAGAGATATACACGTCGTACACCTCGTCCGGGGATATGCCGTTGGGGGAAAATACCGCCAGTTTGCCTTCCCATTCGCCTAGGATGCACAGCATCGAGGTTTGCGGATGGGTCGTGGCGGCTTCCGACGTGGCAGCACCGCCCGATACCGCCGGCGGTTCCTCCGCCTGGGCGGGGCGCAGCACCAAAAACAGCAACAGCGTCAACAACAGCGCTGTGACGCCGATCACCGCCGCCGCCAGGATCTTCGGCGAAGGCGAACCGGGACGGCGGGGATCCCGCATCCTTACCGGTCCGTCGTATTCCCCCTCATGGGGATTGCTGTCCGGCACGCCAGTCCGGCCGCTCCCGGCCGGATTCCCATAATCCTTCCGATCGTACTCGTTATGATCGTCCATGCTCCCTTTCCTCCCCCAAAAAACATCCGGGGCGGCTTCCAGCCAAAACGATCCGACGGTAAGCCCCGGCATAAATTATTCTTAAGAAAAAACTCCTTGCCCTGTTATTCTTGACGGTTTTGGGGTAAAATATCCATAAATTTCTTTTCTCTTGTTCCCTTTGTTTGCCCTTCAGCCAGGGAATTCCAAACCCCATGGTATCCCGTACGCTTTTATCGGGGAATGTTACAGTTTTGATATTTGACATTTAGGCAACCCTGCTATAAGATTAAGTATACGTAATTATACGCACTTTAAAGAAAAGGAGGCCAATGGTAGAATGAAACAACCGGGAAAAACCGGGGCGTCCGGCACGTCCAAAAAAAGGCAGAAACCCGCCGGCGCTGTAAAGCAGTTCATGCGGAAAAAGCCGGTGCGGATAACCCGCAAAGTACTGGCGTCCATCATGAAGTGTATTCTGACCATTTTCCTCATTGGAACAATCACCGCCAGCATCGTGGGCTGCGTGATGGTCGTCTACGTGGTGTCCAGTGTCGACTCCTCCGTGCCCATTGACCTGGACGACCTCAAGCTCAATGAAAGCAGCATCGTCTACGCGAAGAATTCCGCCGGCGACTGGGAGGAAATCCAGCGTGTGGAAGGCGCCAACAGCATCTGGACGGATCTGACCGACATCCCCATAAACATGCAGAACGCCGTGATCGCCATCGAAGACAAGCGCTTCCGCGAACACTACGGCGTGGACTGGATGCGCACCATTTCCGCTTCGGTAAATATGGTATTCCACTTCCGTTCGAATACCTATGGCGGTTCCACCATTACCCAGCAGCTGATCAAAAACATTACCCAGGACGACGATGTGAAAATCTCCCGGAAAATCCGTGAAATTTTCCGGGCGATCGAACTGGAGCGGAATACCACCAAAGACCAAATTTTGGAGGCGTATCTAAACATCCTGCCTTTGTCCGGAAACATCACCGGCGTGGGCGCGGCGGCGAACTACTACTTTGCCAAAGACGTACAGGATTTAACCCTGGCAGAGTGTGCTTTGATTGCCGGTATCACCCAGAACCCCAGCAAATATAACCCTTATTTACACCCGGATAACATCAAACAGCGCCAGAAGGTCGTGCTGCAGGAAATGTACAAAAACGGCTTTATCACCGAGGACGAGTACATCCAGGCGTATAATGAGGAGCTGGTTTTCCGCAGCAACATGCAGCGGGTAGGGATACAGGACTATTACGCCGACCAGTTAACCGAGGACGTGATCCACGCCCTGATGGAAAACTACGGCTATACGGAAGACTACGCCACCCAGTTGTATTTTTACGGCGGGTTGAAGATTTACTCCTGCGAAAATGAGGAACTGCAGAACCGGGTCGCCGCCGTATTCGAAGACGACGCCAACTTTCCCGCCCACTACAAATCCGATAAAGAGGATCCCCAGGCTGCGATCGCCATCATCGACTACGACGGCCGGCTGGTCGCCACGGTAGGCGGACGGGGAGAAAAGACCGCCAACCGCGTGCTCAACCGGTCCACTTACTCGGTACGGCAGCCGGGTTCCGCGATGAAGCCGATCGCCGTCTACACCCCGGCCATCGATATGAACCTGATTACCTACTCCACGATTATGGACGACCATCCCATGACGATGGAGGACGGCAGCAAATGGCCCCGGAACGTGGACAATTACTATAACGGGAACGTTACCATAGAATCCGCAGTAAAATGGTCGTTGAACACCATCCCAGCCAAGCTGATTATGGAACTAACCCCGGAACGGAGCTTTGACTTCCTGACCAACAACCTGCACCTGACCACCCTGGTGAAATCCCGCGAAGTAGGCGGCCAGATCAAGACGGATATTATCCCCGCCCTCGCCCTCGGCGGCTTGACCGACGGCGTGCGCTGTATCGAGATGGCGGCCGCGTACCAGATCTTCGGTAATGGCGGATACTATAACCAGCCGTACACATTTGAAAAGGTGGAGCGTGGGAACGAAGTGATCCTGCAGAATTCCCCCACCAACGTCCGTGCAGTGGATGAAAACACCGCCTATATCATGAACCAGCTGCTCCAGAAGGTCATCGACGGCGGGCACGGCGCCACAGGCCGTGGGTACGGCGTCAACGGCATCACTACCTTCGCCAAGACCGGTACGACTTCCGACAACAAGGACGTCTACTTTGTAGGTGGTACGCCGTACTATGTGGGCGCCTGTTGGTTCGGCTACGACAACAACACCGAAATCCGCAACCAGGATACCGGCTATGCTAAGAAACTCTGGCAAAAAGCGATGAACGCGCTGCACCAGGGACTGAGCGACAAGCCGTTCGAGCATACGGGAACCACGGTGAAGGCCGTGTTCTGCCAGACCTCCGGACTGCTCGCGAACACCGGGTGTTCCAGCACCGGCGTCGGGTATTACAAGCCAGACAATGTACCCGGTTACTGCACCGCCCACGGCGGTTCCCCCAATGCGGGGATCGACCCGCCGGCAGGCAGCTCTACCGTTTCGACGGAAGGGACCACCACTTCCACTTCCGCCCAGGCGACTACCAGCACCACGACGCAGACCCCGGGCATGGAAACCACCACCACGACACAGGAAGTATCCACCACCACGACGGTGGATACCACCGAGACGACTACCACCATAACCGATCCGGCCCTTCCTCCGGAGGAGGAGCAGGGGGCCCCTGAAGCTGCATGATATCATAAAAAGGAGCCGCAGATTCCTCTGCGGCTCCTTTCGTATTATGGGGCCTTCGGGCATACGGCCGTCACAATTCCCCGTCGGCCGTGGTTTCGGTTTCGATCCGTTCGCTGGTGGTGCTGATCTCGTAGGTAAGGCTGTCCAGGTCGTCATCCGTTATTTTCAGGTATTCGGCGGAGATGTAAAAGGTCATATCCCCATAACCGCCCGCCGGCACATAAAAGCTCTTGTCGATCTGGTCGGTGGCGGCGACGGCGATCACTTCGTCGTCTTCGTTTTTCAGCGTCACGTCCAGGGTAAGAAGACGGCGGTTGGCGTCGGCGCCGTTGGACAGCTTCAGTTTCAACGTCAAACCGCCATCGTTGGTGTAATAGGCCTCCGAAATGACGCACTTAACGCCTTCCTCCGACAGTTCCGGCATGGCGCCCTGCCGCTGGAAATGGCCGGACCCATCCTTCATCGCCTGCGGTTCGCCGCTTTGCCCGCAGCCGGCCAGGACAAAAAGTGCCGCCGCTATCCACAGCAGCGCCACCGCGAGAAGAGCGGCCCGCCACCCTTTCCTTCGTAGAATCCCTTGGTGCACTTTGCCTTGTGTATTTATCCTATGCGCTTTCATTCCATGTCCTCCTTACAAGCCGCTTTTCTTTTTTCGTATGTACTGTCCATCATACAGGAAAAATGCCGATCCGTAAAGCGAAAAGCAGGCGGGAAAACCGGAAGCGTAAACCTCCCGTTCTTCCCGCCTGCCCTGCCGACGGCCTTTAGAACATGCCGGTTACATCGTCCACCAGATCGCCGACGCTGCGCAGCGCCTTGCCCACGTTTTTCTTCAGGCTCTTTTTATTCGAGCGCATATACGTGCTTCCAACCGCACCGGCCACGCATCCTACAGCAATGCCCATGCCGATGCCTTTCATAAACCCCATAACGCCTTTGGTCATCCGTTTTCCCTCCTCTTATCCGAACTTCAGCCATCCAGCAGGACAGGCCGGAACAGCCGGTTCCCGTCCGTTCTGAACTGCTATTATTGTTTCGCCCAATTCCGTTTTCAAACGGGTAAATTGTTGGAAAGATTGTATTTTGCTGATTAGATAAACAGGAACCACCCTATGAATTTTTCCAAGTGTTTATAAATCGCTGAAAGTGGCTTGAAATAAGGCTTTTAGCATACCACCCTCATTCTTTTATAACTGTTGGTTTGGGAAAGTTGGCAAATGGTAATCCGTGTATGATGTCCGCGGAAGTAAGTGGTAATATAAAATAAGATATGATATAATGTTATTAAAATAGATTGAGTGAAGTGGAAAACCGATGGAAATCGTATCAACAACTCTTTTTAATCCGCAAGTCCTGCAGCTTTTTTCGGAATACGATGACTTTATGATGGATTTTCTTGGCGACGATAAACTGGACTATATTCGATATAGTGATAATGAAAATATAGAAAATGTATGGACTGCCACAGACGGGAATAGCTCCATAGGGTGTGTCGCTTTTCGAAAAAAAGCCGAGGAAGTCGGCGAAATAAAACGGCTGTTTATAAGGCAGGCATATCGCGGGCACGGAATAGGAAAACGATTGCTGAAAACAGTAGAAAATCATGCAATAAGCCAAGGTTGCCATACTCTCTTTTTGGATACCAGAATAACGCTCGAACCTGCGGTTTCTTTATATCGCAACGTCGGATTTACGATAACGTTTCAGGAGGGGCTTTATATCCAAATGAAAAAGGGGCTACCATGCGGCTAGTGAGGATTACGGGCATAATTTGTCTTTGCCGAATTTTGCTATGATTCGATTCCCCCTGCCTTTTTCTGCAACCTATGTTTTTCATATGCGACATTTTTGTCCTGCCGTTTGTTAAACCAATTCCACTATGAACAGCGTACCATACCCGTTGTTTCCGCTTAATGAAAACCCCAAACGAACCGAGGAAAGGACCGACCGCCATATGCCGCTTTTGAATATTGTGCTGGTGGAACCCGAAATTCCCCAAAACACCGGCAACATCAGCCGGACCTGCGCCGCAACCGGCGCGCACCTCCATATCGTGGAACCGATGGGCTTTACCATCGACGACCGGAAGCTTAAGCGGGCGGGGCTGGATTACTGGCATCTCCTGCATATTACCTACTACAAAAACCTGGACGATTTTTTTGCGCGCAACGCCGGACCGTTTTTTTATTTTACCACCAAAGGGAAAACCATATACGCCGACGTTTCGTACCCGGACGGGGCTTATCTGGTTTTCGGCAAGGAAACCGCCGGTTTGCCGGAATCCTTGCTGGCCGCCAACCGGGAGCGCTGCGTCCGCCTGCCGATGCTGGACGACGATGCGGCCCGCTCCCTCAACCTCTCCAACACCGTGGCGGTCGGCGTGTATGAAGTGCTGCGCCAGTGGGGATTCCCAGCCTTGCGGACACAGGGGCACCTCACCGGCGAAGAATAATCCGGTGGATAAGCTTTCTTCGTTTTTCCTGCCGTTTTTTCCTGCCCCCTTCACCGTGCCTTCAACGTGCGTCTATGCCGTTTATCCATGGTTTGCACAGGCTGAAAAAGCGCCGGCGGGCTGCATTTCGCGGCCCGCCGGCGCTTTTTTCGGGGAACGGCGGCAATTGCCGCTGTTCCCTATTTTCCTATTGCCTTGATAATGGCCCTGGCCACCGTTTCCGGCGGGTTGTCTGCTTCTACGATATGAGTGGCCGCCGCCCGGTATAAGGGCAGACGGCGGCTGTACAGCTCCCGCGCCGCCTCTTCCTTATCCGGACGGGCCAGCAGCGGCCGCGTCGTATCCCCCTCCAGCCGGCGGAGAATAACCGGCAGCGGGACATCAAGCAGCACGACTGCCCCGTTTTCCGACAACGCCGCCGCATTTTCCGGGTCGATCAGCGCCCCGCCTCCCGCGGCGATCACCAGGCCGTCCCGCCGTCCCAGGGCGGTACAGAGCGCCTTTTCCCTCCGGCGGAACTCCTCCTCACCGAAACGGGCGAAGATTTCGGAAACCGGCATCCCCGCTTCCTTTTCGATTTCCTGGTCCATATCCAAAAACACCCGGCCGGTCAGCGCGGCGAGCGTTTTTCCGACGGTGGTCTTCCCGCAGCCCATAAAGCCGCAGAGCGTGATGGAACGCATAACAGAACTTCCTTTCCCCTGCCGGAGCGAATCGTTGCCCCCAGCGGCAGATACGCCGGCTAAAACAATCTCAGCCGAAAAGGCGGTGCATTTCCTCCTGCGCGTCCTGAATCAGGGCCGCTATCGCATCCCCCGTAAATTCCGCCTTGTACCAGATACGGTGCGCGATCGCCGCCTGCCAGACCAGCATCGGCATGCCGCCCACAGTTTTGGCCCCGTTCGCCGCCGCGCAGGCAAGCAGCGCGGTCAGGCCGGGGTTGTACACCGCGTCGAACACCGCCGCCGTCCGGGACAGGACCGTTTTGTCCACCGGCATCGCGTCCGCATGGGGATACATCCCCACCGGGGTGGCGTTGATCAGCAGGGCCAGCTCCCCTTCCAGTTTATCCAGCGTGGTCAGCTCATAGGATACGGAAGGGACCAGCTTGCGGACGTACTCTTCCAACTCCCGCCCCTGGGAAAGGTCGGCTTCCCGTACCGCGTTGACAATCGTGCAGCCGGCAAGGGCCGCTTCGCACGCAAAGGTGCGCCCTACCCCGCCGCAACCGAGCAGCGCCACCCGGCCCTTCAGCGGAATGCCGCCGCCTTCCAAAGCGGCGAGGAAGCCCTCGGCGTCGGTGTTATAGCCGAAGCAGCCCTGTTCGGTGATATCGATGGTGTTGACCGAGCGATACAGTTCCGCCCGGCCACGCAGGCCGTCCAAAAAAGGGATGACCGCCTGTTTGTAAGGGATCGTCACATTCAGGCCGCCCGCTTCGCGGAAAAGGGCAATCAATTCCTCCGACAACTGATGGGGAGGGATATCCCGGGGGGCATAGCGCACGGCATGCCCCTGCGATGCAAAAAGGCGGGTATGGATAAACGGGGACATGCTGTGGCCGAGCGGATGGCCGATGACATAAAAGGGGGCGGACAGTTTCATAGCGGCGGCTCCTTTCCACCGGGCGGCGCTGGGAAACGCGGCCCGAAACATCCATACGAAAACCGGCGGTTTTCATCGAAACCGCCCGCTTTTCCGGATTTTCAAAAAAACTTCCAAAAGGTGATTGACAAATCATGGATTTGCTAATAATATTTTGGTGTACCGGGGACAGCCCGGAGTTCGGTTTTGGCGCTGGCTGTCGATTGGAATTATAGCACAAAGCCACGCCGCTGTCTATTTGCACAGCGGAAATCATAGTCAATACAAATGGAAGGATGAAGCTGGATGGTACTCGAGAAGGTAAAGGCGATTCTCAGCAATCAGTTTGATGTTGAGGAGGATTCGATTACCCCGGAAACGAATATCGCCGATGACCTCGGCGCCGATTCGCTGGATGTTGTGGATATGCTGATGTCTTTGGAGGATGAATTCAACGTGGAAATCCCCGACGAAGAGATCGACCATATCCGCACTGTGGGCGAAGTGGTCGCTTATATCGAGGAGCATATGTAGGTTTTCCTTTTCTAGATTGTATAATTTGGAACCAACCCTTGTAAAAAAGAGCCGGGATATATCCCGGCTCTTTTTTATTTCGGAGCGAAAGCAGGATACGGATATACACTTTGGGAATAAACCAACGAAAATTATACTATGTGGAAAACTCGGTGGAAACTGTGAACAAGCGTTCTTGTTTCTGATAAATATCCTTACTGAATAACGAAGGGGAATCTATTCCCTTTGTAAAGAATACGGCTGAAGGATAGGACTCATGAAATACCGTTATGGCAGCGCTGAAAAAATCCGCGAGCTCCTGCCAGTGAACGGTATGGCCGGCAAATTCATACCATTTTCCGTACGGAAACAATTGCAAGGCATAAACTACCGGGGCAATGCAAGGGCCCCCTCTTTATCCTCTCGAACTCATGTCATAAAATCTATTTTTCTTTTCTGTTTACATAGTTATTGCAATGAGATATAATAAAATGTAGGAATAAAGGAGGAATCGCTATGCATAAAATCTATTCCTTTTTGCGCCGGCACTGTATTCTCGCAGTGATACTCCAAGTTATTACCGGGCTGCTGAGCCTGTATTTCCTGTTTTCCACTATAATCGCCACCTCCTGGTTTGCGTGGAACCAAGCGACGAACGTGTTCTATGCCATCAGCCTCCTTTGCCTATTGGGGCTGACGCTTGCGGTGCTGACCACCGTGATATACGCCCTGAAAAAGCGGGAAAAGCCAAGAGGCAAAGAGCTGGTGTGCCTGCTTTTATTTTTCCTTTTGAGCGCCCTGCTAGGGTATATCCACAGCGCGTATTTCTCTCCCTCCGGCCGAAGCGCCTACCGTGTCACCGTCGCGGACAAAGGCAGCGACCCTTACTATTACCTCGTGTTCCAAACCGACGCCGGCGATACGGAGACCCTATACTGCGCCTACCCTGAGTATCTTCTCATGGAAAAAGGCGAGACCTACCATTCTCTTTCTTATTGTTCCTATTCCTTATTCGGGCGGTCGTTTTCCATCTTAAATTATGCTTTTCCTACTCCCGATGTGCCGGGAACATCGGGAGACACTATACCCGACACATCGGAAGTAGGAGCCTGCGGCTTGTAGCAGAAGGGCGATAACGAAGCATTTATTAAGCGGCCAGGATATTGTATCCTAACCGCTTATATGTTATGCTGGATAAAAATCCGGCATATGGTATAGGAGGAAAAACATGAAAAATTATGCTCAGGTTTATGTGAAAAATAGTTTTGAAGCAGCAGAAATGTATTGCAAAGCTTTTGGTGCGGAAATTACATTTGAAATTAAAAATGATGACAAAACGGCGTATGCGCACTGTGAATTATCTGTAAATGGCGAAGACTTTTTAGCGTTAAGTGAAGCGGCGAATCCTTGTGACGTAAACATGGTTCACAAAATGAAATGGGAAACGATGACGTTTAATGTTTTTGAGATGGGGAGCGAAGAAGCGGTTTATAACGCCTTTCATATTTTGAGTAACGGCGGGGTTATTATCCATCCTATTCAGGAAGTTCCGTGGAGTAAATGCTGCGCGACGGTGATAGATAAATTTGGCGTGTGTTGGTGGATTTCCATTTGACAAACCCAATGCGCATAATTTAACCCACCAGGATTCTTTATGGACGTCGTCCAAAAGGTCCTGGTGGGTTAAAAATAAGAAATCAACAAAACGGGTACAGATTTTAACGGCTGTACCCATTTTTATCCCCTCGGTTACGGCGTCTCATGATGGGAGCCGCAGGCTTTCTTTATTCCTTTTCAATCACCGGATTTTCATCGAAATATCCAGCGCCTTGACCGAGTGGGTCAGCGCGCCGATCGAGATGATATCCACGCCGGTTTCCGCTACAGCGCGCAGGGTTTCGTGGGTGATACCGCCGCTGGCCTCCAGCAGCGCTTTCCCTCCGACCAACTTGACCGCCTCCGCCATGGCGGGGCAATCCATATTGTCCAGCATAATCACGTCCGCACCGGCTTCCAGCGCTTCCTTCACCTCCGCGAGGTTGCGGGTTTCCACCTCCAGCTTCACCATGTGGCCGAGCTTCCCGCGGATCGCGGTAACCGCCGCCGTGATGCCGCCCGCCGCGTCGATGTGGTTGTCCTTGAGCATGGCGCCGTCCGACAGGTTGAAGCGGTGGTTCCTCCCCCCGCCCACGGTGACGGCGTATTTCTGGAGGGAGCGCAGCCCCGGCAGGGTTTTGCGGGTATCCGCGATGGAAGCGTTCGTCCCTTTTACAATCCGAACGCAGCGGTCGGTGGCGGTCGCCACGCCGGACAGATGCTGCAGCAGGTTGAGCGCCGTCCTTTCCCCTTTCAGCAGGAAACGGGTGGAGCCTTCCACCTCGGCAATCACATCCCCCGGCTGCACCTGGTCGCCGTCCTTTTTGTACACCGTGGCCTGAAAGGTGGGATCCAGTAGGGCGAACACCCGCAGCGCCACATCAATGCCGCAGAGCACGCCCTCCGCCTTCGTCAAAAAACGGGCTTTGGAACGGGCATTCTCAGGGATCATCAGGTCGGTGGTGGTATCGATATAGTTGATGTCTTCGTTCAGCGCGGTTTTGATCACGTCGTCCACCGCGAATTGGGGCAGCAACATTGTCCTTCCTCCGTTCGTTCCGCCTTAATACGCGGCGGACGTTTTATTGTCGTCCTGCTTTTCGATCACTTCGCGCACAACCTCGCTCAAAATGACCGTGCAGACCGTCGCCAGGCTTTTTGCCTCGATATAATCGGTTGTCAGCGCATAGCCGCCGGTTTTCAGCTCCTCCAGGATGGCCGAAGCTTCCCTCAGCCCTCCCCGCACAGCGTCGTAATCCGGGATAACGAACCACGCCTTCTGCATGATCGTCCGGATCCGGGTGCGGTGGCCGGGATCCAGCGCCCGCCCGCCGGACGGCGCGGCAGGGGCCGGGATGCTTACCCCGCTCTCCTCATGCCGCATCCGGCGGCTGATATCGTAGGTGCAGCGGCGGGCGAACACCAGCGCTTCCAGCAGCGAATTGCTCGCCAGCCGGTTCAGCCCGTGCACCCCGGTGTGGGAACATTCGCCCGCGGCGTACAGCCGGTCCACCGTCGTATCGCCGTACACATTCACATCAATGCCGCCCATCAGGTAATGCTGGCAGGGGAACACCGGAATTTTTTCCCTGGTGATATCGACGCCCTCTTCCAGGCAGCGCTCATAGATCATTGGGAACCGGTCTTTAATAAACTTTTCCCCGCGGAAGGTGATATCCAGATAGAAATCTTCGCTGCCAGTACGTTTGGCCTCCTGCATGATGCTGCGGGAAACCACATCGCGGGGGGCCAGCTCGCCCCTCTCGTCGTACCGGGCCATGAACCGTTCGCCATTCACGTTGAGCAGCATCGCCCCTTCGCCCCGCACCGCTTCGGAAATCAGGAATCGCTCCCGGCCCTGCGCCGCAGCGAACGCCGTGGGATGGAACTGGACCAACCGCAGGTTTTTAATCCGCGCCCCCAGCTCGTGCGCCAGGGTGATGCCGTCGCCGGTCGCGATGGCGGAATTGGTGGTGTAGGGATACACCCGCCCGATCCCCCCGGTGCAGAGGATGCAGTAGGAACAGGAAACCGCGCGGTATTCGCCGTTCACCAGCAGGCCGGCCCAGAAGCCGCCTTCCGCCGGCGTCAGCGCGGCGAGTTGCGTGTTTTCCAGAAAGTCGATGTTCGGCTTCTGCTGCGCGGCAGCGAGCAGTTTCTCGGTAATTTCCCGCCCGGTGGAATCCTTGTGGTGCAGAATCCGGCGGCGGGAATGCCCGCCCTCCAGCGTCATGGAGATGTGCTGCTGTTCGTCCCGGTCGAAATCCACGCCCATTTCCTTCACCAGGCGGAGGACGTCCTCCGGCCCTTCGTTCACTAGGATTTCCAGGGAACGCAGGTCGTTCTTATACCCGCCCGCGATCAGGGTATCCGCGATATGCAGCCGGTAATCGTCGTTGGTCTTGTCCACCACGGCGGCCACGCCGCCCTGGGCCAGGAAGCTGTTGCACAGGGTCAGCTCCCGCTTGGAGAGCACCAGCACCCGCACGTCGGGCGCGAAATTGAGCGCCGCATACAGGCCCGCAACCCCGCTTCCCGCAATCAATACGTCATATTCGTTTTTCATTGTCGAGAACCCCTTTTCCAGCGGGCGCGTCCCGCCTGGAGAATCGTCCGCCGGCCTACAGCCAGCGGACAAAGCCGGTTTTATCCGCCCGGTTATACCCCGCCCGCTCATAAAAGCGGAGCGTCCGCTCTTCCCGGGAGCCGGTCATCAGCATAATTTTATAGCAGCCGGCGGCCCGGGCAAGCGCTTCCGCTTCCCTCAGGCAGGCGGAAGCCAACCCCCGCCCGCGGTACGCCGCGTCGGTCACGACGTTTTCCACCAGAGCATACGGCCTTCCGCCGTGGGTCAGGTTGGGGATCACCGTCACCGTACAGGAGGAGACCGGCTCGCCGCCGTCCTCCGCCACCAGGACGGAACAGCCCGGGAAAGCCCGGACCGTCTTCCACAGCGCCGCGTAGTCCCCGGGCTTCTGCACCGGGGCGCCGGGATGGAGCTGGGCGTACAGTCGCAGCAGGGCGGGCAGATCCTCCCGGCGGGCTTTTCTCACCACAGCCGTCAGCCCCCCAGCCGGATCATATTGGCCAGGCTGGCGCGGGCCGCGTCCATCAGCGCGGCATCCATCGCGATCTCTTCACCGCCCCGGCCTTCCATCGCCGCCGTCACGCTTTCCAGCGTGGTGAGCTTCATATCCGCACAGGTGAGCTGCTCGGGCCGGAGCTGGTGCAGCCTCCCGGGATAATCCAGGGAAAGTCGGTCCACCACGCCCCGTTCGGTCGCCACAATGACCTCCCGGTCGGTGGAGCGGATGTAATCGATAATCGCGGCGGTGGAGCCGACCATATCCGCCAGCGCCACCGCTTCGGCGGGACATTCGGGGTGGATGGCGACCGCCGCGCCCGGATGGGCCGCTTTGGCCGCGAGCACATCCGCCGCCGTGATCCCGTGATGGACCGGGCAATACCCGTCCCAGGTGATGATTTCCTTTTCCGGCACCTGGGAACGCACGTAGCCGCCCAGATGCTGGTCCGGGATGAACAACACCCGCTTATTCGGCAGGGAACGCACGATCTTCACAGCGGACGAAGAGGTCACGCATACGTCGGCCACCGCCTTCAGCTCGGCGGTGGTGTTGATATAGGCCACGACCGCGGCGTCCGGGTTGGCGGCGCGAAATTCCCGCACCCGCTCCGGGTTGATTTGGCGGGCCATCGGGCAGTCCGCCTCCGGTTCCACCAGCACCACCCGCTTATCCGGGCAGAGGATTTTCACGCCCTCCGCCATGAAGCGGACACCGCACATATAGACGACCTGGGCCGTGGTGGCCGCCGCCTTTTGGGCCAGTGCAAAACTGTCGCCGAGGATATCGGCGACAGACTGCACGGCGGGGGACTGGTATGTATGGGCGGCGATTACCGCGTTCTGCTCTTGTTTCAAGTTGCCAATTCGCTGCTTCGGATCCATGGGAAATTCCTCCTTCGGGCCGTCCGACTTACTGCCCGCAGCAGCGGCGCCGCTCTTCCAGAAGGTTTTGAATCTTCTGGTGCGGGTCAATAATCAGGGATACCGATACGTCGTGGTTGAGCGCGGCGATAAAGTACGCAATATATTTGGATACATCCACCTCGTAGAACCATTCTCGGTTTTTGAGCGCTTCGGTGCGGTAGGTCAGGTTGGTGCCGAGCACGCCGTTCAGCACACCGTCGCGGTACGCTTTATCGAACGCCTGTAGGCCGTTGGTGAAAATGGCGTAGGTAGCGTAGGCGAAAATCCGGTTCGCTTTCCGCTTTTTCAGTTCGTACGCGATATCCAGCATCGATTCGCCGGAGGAAATGATGTCGTCCGCGATAAAAACGTCCTTCCCCTCCACGGAATTGCCGAGGTATTCGTGTGCGACGATGGGGTTGCGGCCGTTTACCACGGTGGAATAATCGCGGCGCTTGTAGAACATGCCGAGGTCGATGCCGAGCACCGACGCGTAATACATGTTCCGGTTCATAGCGCCTTCGTCCGGGCTGACCACCATCATATGGTCGCGGTCGGGCTGGATATCCGGCACCTTCCGGAACAAGGCTTTCAGCACCTGATAGGAAGGGATAACGTTATCGAACCCCATGAGCGGGATGGCGTTGTGTACGCGGGGATCGTGCGCATCGAACGTGATAATGTTGGAAACGCCCATATGCTGCAGCTCCTGCAGCGCTACGGCGCAGTCGAGCGACTCACGGTAATTGCGGCGGTGCTGTCTCCCGCCGTACAGGATCGGCATGATCACGTTGATCCGGTAGGCTTTGCCACTGGCAGCCTGGATCACCCGCTTGAGATCCTGGTAGTGGTCGTCCGGGGACATGTTATTTTCCCGCCCGAACATTTTGTACGAACAGCTGTAGTTGCCCACATCCACCAGGATGAACAGGTCGTCGCCGCGGATGCTGGACTTAATCAGGCCCTTGCCGTCGCCGGAGGAAAACCGCGGGCATTCCGATTCAATCAAAAAGGTTTCCTGCGGGCGGTTAGAGTGGGACGCCCAATCAGTCAGATAAGCGTTGATCTTGTCGCCAAGCTCGGTCGCGCTTTGCAGGGCGATGAGACTGAGAGGCGCCACACGGTCTTCCTGATTGAAAATGAGTTCTCCGGAATTCGTCTGAGACAATGTCAACTTCCCCTTTTTTTCGTTGTCGGTCTCTGGTCTTTTCTCGGTCCACCACCGAAAAGCAGCCGTAATTTCCCGTTAGCCGGCCGCCAAACGGCTTTGTGCAATATTAAAATTCTATTAAATAAATTGTACCACAAACCTTCGATAAATTGAGAGTAGTTCCGTACTTTTTCGTCACGAATTTTCCCATCCCCTGTGGAAGGGAATCTATGGACAATGCACAACCAACCGTTTATAATGAATAGAGAAGCGGGGCCTTCTTGCCAAATACGCCCGTGTCGCTTCCTAGGATTGCTGTTACAGGAGGGATCCCGTCGATGATTTGGATTTGCCGCCTGCCCTAACCCGGCAGGCCGCCGCGCCGTGGCGGCGCATAACCCGGACGGAATCGATCACAATAAAGGCAGCGCGCCGTCTAAACCGTGGTGTGCTGTTTTCGCCATACCGCGCGGCCCTATCCTATGCCCACGGCGGAAACCGCCGCGCGGGGAAGAGGAGTTATTTTGGAAAAACAACCGATGGAAACCATGATGCAACAGCGGGAAACCGCCCTGCTTGTCTCTGTCGACACAGGGGAATTCGACGCGGAAATATCGCTGGACGAACTGGAAGATCTAGCCAGCACCGCCGGGGCGGATGTGCTCGTCCGGGTGACACAGAAACGGGAATCCCCGGATAAGGCCACCTGCATCGGCGCCGGCCGGCTGGGGGAAATCGCTGGGCTGTGCGACGCCCACGACATCGACCTGATCATCTTCGACCGGGAGCTGACCGCCACCCAGCTCCGCAACCTGGAAGAAGCCACCGGCCGCCGGGTGATCGACCGTACCACCCTGATCCTCGACATCTTCGCCGGACGGGCCCGCTCGGCGGAAGGCCGCCTTCAGGTGGAACTGGCGCAGCTCCAGTACATGCTCCCCCGCCTGGCGGGGCAGGGCACGGCGCTGTCCCGCCTGGGCGGAGGCATCGGCACCCGCGGCCCAGGCGAAACCAAGCTGGAATCCGACCGCCGCCACATCCGCCGACGGATCGACTCCCTGAAGCGGCAGCTGCGGGATGTGGAACGGCAGCGGCAGATGCGCCGCTCCCGCAGGAAAAAGGAGGGAATCCGCACCGTAGCGCTGGTCGGGTACACCAACGCCGGGAAGTCCACCCTGATGAACGCCCTGACCGACGCAGGCGTGCTCGCGGAGGACAAGCTGTTCGCCACCCTGGACCCCACCGCGCGGTCCCTCCGCCTGCCGGACGGACGGCAGGTGCTGCTGATCGACACGGTCGGTTTTGTCCGCCGCCTTCCCCACCATCTGGTGGACGCGTTCCGCTCCACCCTGGAGGAAGCGGCCGAGGCCGACGTGATCTTAAACATCTGCGACCTGTCCAGCCCCGATGCCGCCGAGCACCTTCAAGTAACCCGCTCCTTGCTGGACAACCTGGGTTGCGGGGATCGGCCGGTCATCCCGGTGCTGAACAAATGCGACAAGGCCGAAGGCATTCTGCTTCCCGAAGCGGGGCGGAGCGCCGTGCGGATCAGCGCGGCCACCGGCGACGGGCTACCCGCCCTGCTGGACGCCGTCGCCGCCGCCCTGCCGCCCGACCGCCGGCGGGTACACATGCTCCTCCCCTTCACCGAGGGGGCGCTGGCGGAGCAATGCCGCCGGGAAGGCGCGGTGGAACGCGACGAATACACACCGGACGGCGTGCGGATGACCGCCACCATCGGGCTCCGCCTGCTCAAGGCAGTGGAGCCGTACCTTCTGCCTGACGAAAAGCCCGGGGAAAATCCGGGCCGTTCCAACGCCTGATGACAAAATAAGGAGTGACCGCCATGCCTTCGCTGGATATCCGCGATTACCGCTTCACCAAAAAAGGGAGCTTCCGCCTGAAGGAATTCGATCCGAGCGACACCAACGGCTTCCACGATAAAAAGGACGCCAAATCCCGCTTGCTGGAAAACGTATCCAAAATGGCGGAGCTCCAGGACCGGTTTTACGCGCAGGACCGTGATTCTCTGCTCATCATCTTCCAGGCGATGGATTCCGCCGGAAAGGACGGAGCCATCAAGCATGTGATGAGCGGGCTGAATCCCCAGGGGGTAAAGGTGGTCGCTTTCAAGCAGCCTTCGGCGGAGGAGCTCGACCACGATTACCTCTGGCGGGTGCATAAAGCGCTGCCCGGGCGGGGGGAGATCGGGATCTTCAACCGCTCGTATTACGAGGAAGTGCTGGTAGGGAAAGTGCATAACCTTCCCTTTTCCCAAAAGCTCCCCGCCCGCTGCCTGGACGACAAAATCTGGGAACGCCGGTACCGCCAGATCCGCAATTACGAGGAATACCTGACCGAAAACGGCGTCACGGTGATTAAGTTTTTTCTTGACATTTCCAAGGAAGAGCAAAAACGCCGCTTCCTGGAACGGATCGACGATGAGACGAAAAACTGGAAATTCTCGGCCGCCGACGTAGCGGAACGCGCTCACTGGGACGAGTATATGGATGCGTACGAACAGGCGATCAACGCCACTGCTTCCCCATATGCGCCCTGGTACGTCGTCCCCGCCGACAAAAAGTGGTTCGCCCGGCTACTGATCTCCGAGGTGGTGATCCACCACCTGAAAAAGCTGGATCCTCAGTATCCGACGGTGGGAGAGGATCAAAAGAAATCGCTTCAGGAGATCCGCCGGCAGCTTGCCGGGGACGAGCGGGACTGAGTTCCCCACAGGGGAACAACGCTTTGTGGAAAACCGGGGCGTTTCAGCGGCAATCCGTCCGCTTCCCTATTCCCTGCCGATGACGGCATTCTCAGGAAAGGATATACGTGAATGAAAGGACACGGTTTTGTCTGCGGTTTCGGCCATATAAATGGGGAAACCATGCTGTACGGCACCAAAAACATCCTGGCTGTCCTCAAACTGGCGGCGGCCGGGCTGGGCGCGGGTCTGGCCCTGCTTGGCGCGGGTTTCCTCCTCGGCCGGAAACGGCGGTAGCCAAAACCCGGGCGCGGCGGGAACATCCGCTAGAGAATCGCCGGCGGGGGACGCCGGCAGAGGAGAGGGCTGGCCGCTTGAGGGCGAGAACCAGTACAAAATAGGAGAAATCCGCTTAATCCAGTTTGGCTGCCATGCACCCACTAAAACGGAAAAAACCCGCCGAAAGGAAAGTGTCCTTTCGGCGGGTTTTTGACAGCGTGTGGATGCCCGGTAAAAAATCCACGCCCTGCCGGGCTACGCTTTCCACATCCGGTAACGGGAGGGGCGCATCAGCGCCCCCAGATTGGCTGCGGTGCGGGAAGCGGGATTCAGCAGCCGGTCAAACAACCGCTGGCGGACGCGGTTGGCGGTGCAGAAATACAACGTGACTGTCCCCGGGAAAAAGACCCCTCCCCCCTCTTCCACCGAGGCGAAGCCCGCCCCGGCGGAAGAACCAAGCAGGAGCAGCTCCTGCAGGTCGTCCAGGCCCTCCCGGCCGCTGCAAAACGCGTCGGAAAGTTCCCGTACGGTACGGCCCGGCCGCAGTACCGGCTTCCAGCGGATGGCGCGGCTCCGCCTGCCAAGCAGGAGACGGGACGACGAACCGGAACTGTTCCAGCCCTTCCCAAGGATTTCCGATGAAAAAGCCGACGGGGAACGGACATAGGTATCCCACAGCCGGCCGTCTACATATAAGCGCAGCATCCGGCCTTCGCCTTGCCCCGCCACGCCGACGGCGCCGGCCCGCAGTTTCCCGGTCAGGCAGCGTCCCAGCCCGTCCAGCGCCCGGATATCCAGCCGGTCGGCGCAGTCGTCGAAAACCGCCCAGAGCCCGTCCCCTTCCCGGCCGATCCGCACCGTGCGTTCCGCGCTTTCCCGGCCGCAGGGCATCAGCCCCTGCGCGTCCATGTACGCGGTGATAACGTATAAAATCTTCTCCTGCGCCGCTTCGGTGCGGGCGCCGAGGTGGAGCTGTATATTGGCAAAGCTGGCCATGAATTCTCCTTTCTGCCGAAATGGCGCCTACCCTGACGAAGCCGTAAAGCAGTGAAAAGTTACGCCGGAAGCTCTTTGAGGAAACGCGCCGCTTCCTTCCGGCTTTTCAAAACAACGACGGCCTTTCCCTCCTGCCCGTCCAGCAGGGCGAGGAGCCGCCCGCGGTGCGTTTTGCGGAAATTCCAGACATACTTCAGGAAGCCCCCATCCAGCCTTTCCGGGCAGTTGCCGCCCATGTCCGGCCGCGTCCGCCCATAGTGGGTGATCACCCGCCGGAGCACGCCCGCCAGGCAGACAGCGCGCGGATAATCCAAATAAATCACCGTATCGCAATACCGCAGCCGCATGGGCAGGGTGCGCTGAAAATTGCCATCCAGTATCCATTCCGGCTGCTCCATCGCTTGCATCAGCCGGGCGTCGAATTCGGAAGCCGGGACATGCTGCCAGCCGTCCCGCCAGTACAGCGCGTCCAGATGCACCAGGGGAAGCTTCCGTTTCTCCGCCAGGCGACGGGAAAAGGTCGTCTTTCCCGCGCCGGGGCTTCCAACGACGATGATTCGGCGCATCCCATCCCACTCCTTCCCTTTTCCCCCATTGTAACGTCTTTCCGGATCGCTTTCAATAGGAAAAAGGCGAATTCCGCCTAATTTCCCATCCCGGCAGAAAAAGCGCATTCCGGTATTGACAGATCGTCTCCGCGGAAATACAATATATTGTGTTTTTAGTTATTTAAACCCGCAAAATATACAATATGTCTATTTTCGACCCACTATACAGAAGGGATGAAAGCAAATGGAATTGACCCAAAACGCCCGCACTGTGCTGGAACGCCGCTACCTGATCCGTGGCGAAGACGGAGCCCCCACCGAATCGGTGGAGGACCTGTTCCGCCGGGTAGCCCGCGCGATCGCCGCGCCGGACAAGGCCTATGACGACAAAGCCGACCTGGTCGGGCTGGAAAACGAATTTTACGATATGATGACCGCGCTGGAGTTCCTCCCCAACTCCCCCACGCTGATGAACGCGGGACGGCCGCTCGGCCAGCTCTCGGCCTGCTTTGTGCTGCCCGTACCGGACAGCATGGAGGAAATTTTCGAAGCCATCAAGCAGGCGGCGCTGATCCACAAGTCCGGCGGCGGCACCGGCTTTTCCTTCTCCCGGCTCCGTCCTTCCGGCAGCACGGTAAACTCCACCGGCGGGGTGGCGAGCGGCCCGGTCAGCTTTATGCGGGTGTTTAACATGGCGACCGAAGCGGTCAAGCAGGGCGGCACCCGCCGCGGGGCGAACATGGGCATCCTGCGGGTGGACCATCCGGACATCTTGCAGTTTATCGACTGCAAGGCGGACAACGCCGACATCACCAATTTCAACATCTCGGTCGGCATCACCGAAGCGTTCATGAACGCCGCCGAAAAGGGGGAAGATTACGACTTGGTCGACCCCAGCACCGGCAAGGTGACGGGAAAGCTGAACGCGAAAACCGTTTTCGACAAAATCGTCCACTCCGCCTGGCGCAACGGCGAACCGGGGATCATCTTCCTCGACCGGCTCAACCGGGACAATGTCGTCCCCTCCCAGGGGGAGATCGAATCCACCAACCCCTGCGGCGAACAGCCCCTGTTGCCGTATGAAAGCTGCAACCTCGGCTCCATCAACTTGGTGAAAATGCTGAAAATTGCCGAGAGCGGCGCGGCTTCCATCGACTGGAGCAAACTGGCCGCCACGGTGGAAAGAGCCGTCCACTTCCTGGACAATGTGATCGACGCCAACAAATACCCGCTCGACCTCATCGACCACACCACTAAGCTGACCCGGAAAATCGGGCTGGGCGTGATGGGCTGGGCGGATATGCTTCTGTATCTCGGCATCCCCTACAATTCCGAGGAAGCGGTGCGCCTGGCGGACAAGCTGATGGATTTCATCACCGCCACCGGCCGGAAAGCCAGCGCCGCGCTGGCCAAGACGAGGGGCCCCTTCCCGCTGTTTAAGGAAAGCATCTATAAAGACGGGGAACCGCTGCGCAACGCGACGGTTACCACCATCGCGCCGACCGGCACCCTGTCCATCATCGCCGGGGTATCCTCCGGCGTGGAACCGGTGTTCTCCTATGTCTACATCCGCTCGGTGATGGACCGCACCGAGATGCTGGAAGTTAACCCCGTGCTCCGCGCCCTTCTGGAAAAGGAAGGGATCTGTTCGGACGAACTGCTCCGCCGGATCGCGGAGGAAGGGACCATCGCCCATATGGAGGAAATCCCGGAAGAGATCCGCCGGGTGTTCGTCGCCGCGCACGATATCTCCCCGCTGTACCATATCAAAATGCAGGCGGCATTCCAGAACCATACCGACAACGCGGTGAGCAAAACGGTCAACTTCCCCCACGAAGCGACCGAGCAGGACGTGGCGGAAGTGTATACCCTCGCCTTCAAACTGGGCTGCAAGGGCGTCACCAGCTATCGGGACGGCAGCCGGGAAGTCCAGGTGCTCAACCTGGCTAAAAAAGAAGAAAAATCTGCCGAAACGCCCGCCGCTCCGCTGATCCCCGCACCGGAAGAAAAGCCGCGGGAGTCCTCCTTTGTCGTCACCCCCCGTCCCCGGCCCGACACCACGCAGGGGATCACCGAAAAGGTGGCGATCGGCTGCGGGAACTTGTATATCACCGTGAACTACGATGAATACGGCATCTGCGAAGTATTCACCAACACCGGCAAGGCGGGCGGCTGCCCCTCCCAGTCGGAAGCGACGGCGCGGCTGACCTCCGTAGCGCTGCGTTCGGGAATGGACGTGAACACCATCATCAGCCAGCTCCGCGGCATCCGCTGCCCCTCCACCATCCGCCAGCCGGGGATGAAATGCACCTCCTGCCCGGACGCAATCGCCCGGGTAATTCAGAAAGTGGTCGCCACCCATCAGTTCAAGGAAGGCGGCGTACAGCTTCCCGAAGCGGCGGTGCCCGCCATCAAAAAAGCGGTGGAACCGGCGGTTGCGGCGCAGATCCGGACCTGCCCGGAATGCGGCGCCCCGGTGGAACACGAAGGCGGCTGCGTCATGTGCCGCAACTGCGGCTACTCCAAATGCGGCTGATGTCCGCCGGGCGGCATAGCCCAAAGTATACGCTTTGATGCATGAACGCCCTTGCCGGGAATGCGGCTTTTCATTCCCGGCAAGGGCGTTCGTGCCTACCGCCGCACGACGGCTCCCTTGCGCACATCCGTCGGAAGAAAGGAAGGCACGCCATGAATAACCCCTACGATCAAACCGCTTTTTTTCAAAAATACAGCCGGATGGGCCGCTCGGCCGAAGGGCTGGACGGCGCGGGTGAATGGCATGAGCTGCAGAAGCTACTGCCCGACTTTGCCGGCAAGCGGGTGCTCGACCTCGGCTGCGGCTTCGGCTGGCACTGCCGGTACGCTGCGGAACACGGCGCGGCGTCGGCGCTGGGGATCGACATCTCCCGAAACATGCTGGCCGTCGCCCGGGAAAAGACTTCTTCGTCGGTCGTGGAATACCGGCGGATACCGATGGAGGAAGCCGACTTCCCGCCCGCTTCCTTCGACGTGGTGCTGAGCTCCCTGGCGTTCCACTATCTTCCCTCCTTTTCCTCCCTGTGCGGGATGGTTTTCCGCTGCCTTTGCCCCGGCGGGGATTTCGTCTTTTCCGTGGAGCATCCGATTTTCACCGCCCAGGGGCCGCAGGACTGGGTCTACGACGAGAAGGGAGCGTCCCTTCACTGGCCGGTAGACCGGTATTTCGAGGAAGGCCCTCGGCAGGCCCTTTTCCTAGGGGAGCCGGTACGGAAATATCACAAAACGCTGACCACCTACCTTCGCACCCTGCTGCATGCCGGCTTTATAATCACCGATCTTGTGGAACCGCAGCCGCCGGAAGCTATGATGGATCTTCCCGGCATGAAGGACGAGCTCCGCCGCCCCATGATGCTGCTGGTCGCGGCAAAAAAGGATAGGCAATCCCTCCGCCGCAATGACGAAAAAGGCCGTCTCCGGGCGCCACTCCTCCAACGAAGATGAGCGTAGATGATAAAACGGCAGAAGCCCCGCCGGTCGCCGGGGTTTCCGCGGGAGTTCTCCCGGCGCCCGCGGCCGCGCCCTTTTTCCCTGTTTTTTCCGGCACTGCGTACTGGCCCCGCGCTATATCAACCAGGAGGGGCGCCCGTGGAGGGAACCGCCGCCATCGTATTGTTTGGGCTAGCGGTTCGATGTCCCCTCCGACGGATAAAACCGGGGACCGCAGCGGCTGTTGTCTCCTGTATCTCCCGACAAAGAATCCCCCGGCGGCCTAATCGGACTGCCGGGGGATTCTTTAGCTGCCGCCATACGGCGGTTTTTTGCGGTAAAACGGGCTTACTTCTGCCCGGCGCGGCGGATTTCCAGCGTACCGCTGGTAAGACGGTTGGTATAGGCCGGTCCTCCCGTGCCATAAACATACTGGTTTTTGTCATTCACCGAATTCATCAGCTCGAAATCGCTTTTCAGGCTGCCGGACGATTTCCGGCAGTAAAGGGAGAAACCGCCGTTGTCCGGGATGGTGAAGGACATCTTGCCGGAGGTCACGTCCCCATCCAGATGTTGCGGGACCACGTCGGTTTCGACTTTTACCGTTCCGCTGGTCGCCTTCCCTTCCACCGAAGGGAAGCTCCCCTCGAAAACCGCCCGGCCCGAGGTAATCCCCACCTGGAGGGTAGACGCCTTGGCATTTACCTGCATATTGCCGCTGGTCATATCCGCCGTAAGTGCCCCGGCGGCCAGCCTGGAGCCTTCCAGCCGGCCGGAGGTCACTTTCAGCCGCATACTGTCGGCAGAAACATCCTCCATCACAGTTTTCCCGCTGGTCATTGTTAGCGCAAACTCTTTATATTGTTTTTCCGGCAGCTGCAGCTCCAGGTCGGAGGAACGCGACCCGATCCCGATAAAAATAATCCCCCAGCTCGGCCGTTCCCGTAAATAAAGCCGGCCGTTTTCCACCCCGTATTCCAGTTCCTTCACGTCGTAGCGGGAGCGTTGGGTCAAGCGCATCTTCCCGTCGGCGGACCGGGTGATCTGCACCTTGCCCGATTTCCAGGTCAGGTCCACGCTGTCGAACGTCTCCCCGTCCATCTCGGCGGTGGTGATCACCCGCGGCTCCCCGAACACCCCGGAAAACCCGCCGGTCACCGTCAGCGCTACCAGCAAGGCCACCAGCAGCACGGCCACAACCGACCAGACGACAATCATAACGATCGCTCCTTTCTTTCCGATACCACTCATACCCTGTCTGTCCTTTCCTCAACCGGCGCGGTAGCCGGGCAGTTATCGTTTACGCAGCAGGAAAACCGCGTGCATAATCTGCTGAAGCGCCACCCCAACCAGGAAAATCAACCAGGAATACGGCCAGGCGGTGAACAGGAAGCTGACCACGAAATAAACGATTACCACCAGCGTCCATAGCACGCCCGAAAGCGCATTGTACAGGGGGTCCCCCTGCTTTTTGGTCTGCTTCCATTCCCGGAATTCCTCCACCATGGTGTCGTCCAGCTTCTGGTACTTGGGCTTGGACAGCGCGTTGTAAACCAGCAGCACGGTCGCAACGGCGCAAATGACGAACATTGCCACCAAGGCCTTGATTTCGTCCCCTTCAGCCCCGCTCTCCCCAACCAAAAGGATTGGCACCACACTCAGGATATACATCCCCACCGCAATCGAGATCCGCAGCGCACTGCGGCGGCGGTATTTCATCCCTTCCGCCGTCTGCCCGCCGCCACGCAGTTCGGCAAACAGCGCGTCGGTATCCCCGATGCTGGCCACGGCGATGTTGTACGCCTCTTCCTCCGACAGGCCGTCGCCGGTCAGATCCACATACTTGTCAATCAGGTTGGAACAGACCTCTTCCTTGAGGTCATGCGCCTGCCGGGTGGCCGGCGCGTCTTTAAACAGCTCCTCCACATAGGCGCGAATTCTCTGTACCATCTCACTCATCCTTTCCAGCGGATTATCCATTCGCAGGGCGCCCCGTCCCTGTCATCCGTCAATCAAGCGGTCGATCATCTGCCGCACTTCCTCCCAGTCGGCGCGGTACTGCCGGTAGGCAGCGCGCCCCAAATCGGTAATCGAATAATACCGGCGGCGGGCGCCGGTCGTCTCGTCCCCCCAATAGGAGCGGATGAAGCCGGCCTGTTCCAGCCGCCGGAACGCCGTATACAGCGTGGCTTCCTTCAGTTCATACCGGCCGCCGGTGGTCTGCTGAATCGCTTTGTTGATTTCGTACCCGTAGCTGTCATGGCGCAGCAGATGGGCCAAAATGATCGTATCGGTATGGCCCCGTATCATATCCGATGCAATAGACATGGGCTCCCCCCTTCGCTGCCGGATACGGCGTACCGGCCGGGAATCGGTCTCGCGCACGGCGGCTGCGCCGTCATACACCGACAAGAATTCGTGTCTTTTCTTTCTGTTGTATATTATATTCATATATACCTCACCTGTCAAGGTATATAATAAAAATATTTTTGCCGGAAAAGCCGCCGAATTTCCTCGTTTCCCTCCTTTTTCTCCTTTTTCTTCCCCTTGCATAAAACGACAAAATGTGCTAGTGTACAATGTATCGCCTGGTACCCGTCCCACAGCGGCCCGGCAAAAACGAGGGGGAATCTGCATGCTTTGTGAACGTATTCGTGACCTGCGGGAATCGCGCCGCCTGCGGCAGACCGAGCTGGCCGAACTGCTCGGTGTCAATCAGCGCACCTATTCCCGGTACGAGCTGGGCGAGGTCTGTGTCTCGCTGGACGTGATCGACCGTTTGGCGGATTTTTATGGAACCAGCGTGGATTTTTTGATGGGGCGCACCAACCGCATGCAGCCGTATCCCCGCCCGGCACAAACCATGCGGGCCGAGACGGTCGACGTAGCAACGCAGGAAGAAAAGCGCCGCGCTTAAGCCGCATCGGTGGTAAACCGGGGGCGAGGACAGGGCCGCCTTTTATCCGTATGCGGCAAGGAACAAGAAATCTTCCGCAAAGTCGGCCTACGGCCGGCGTCCTGCCCGATGATGGACAGCCCTAGAGGGATAAAGACAGCGTTAGCGTTAGAAAAGAAATAAGCTTCCGGAATTCAGGTGATCGAATTCCGGAAGCTTTTCTTCTTTTTGGAGTAAACGGCTTTACCGCCATACGGCGACCGACAGCGACCCTGCCTGCGTCTCCCCGTTCGCAGTGAGGAATACCTTGCCGTCCAGCTCGCCGCTTCCGTCCTCCCGGATACAGAAGGAGGATAGCGGCTGGCCTAACCCCCGGCCGCAGAGCTTGAGCACGCTTTCCTTCGCCGCCCATAAGCGGCGGAAAGCCACAGGGAGCAGCGAATCCGGCAGGCCGGCCAGCCGGGCCCGTTCGTCCGGATGGAATTTGGCGGCAATCTGCCGCAGTTGCGCCGTCTCACCCGACACGATCCCCTGCAAATCCATCCCGACCGGGACGGGGCAGGATACTGCCGCCGCAACCCCTTCCGAGTGGGAAAGGCTGACAAAGCGGCGAACCGGCGAGCACACCGGCTCTTCACTTCCCGTCCCGCCGTTTTGGATCCCTGGCGGTGCGCAGCCGCCGGAAAAGGATACGCCGTCGGGAAAAGGCTGTCCGTACTCACCAACCGGCCAGCCGACCCGCTCCCCCAGCCGGACGATGTCCTGCTCCGCCCGCAGCAGCTCCTCGAGGGAGGGCCAGGACGGCGTGCAAACTGGCGGCAAGGTGGAACAAGGAGAATAAGATGGCTCCTTCTCCGTTTCCCACGGCGGAAGGAGCACAAAAAACGCCAGATAAGCAGCGGCGACCGCTTCCCGGCGGACTATCCCCCGGCGGCGTGCCGCCGCTTCCCGGCGGATAGGCGGCAGGGCAGCCGCCATCCGTTCCAGCATCTCTTCGGACAGGACGGTGGCGTCCAGCAAAAACGGTGTGACGCGACACAAGGACGCGGTGCCATTCATCGACGTCTCCATTAAAACAAACCAGTGATCCGGCCGTCTTCGTCCACGTCGATGTTTTCCGCTGCGGGGACGCGGGGTAGGCCGGGCATGGTCATGATATCACCGGTAAGCACCACCACAAAGCCCGCGCCGGCAGACAGACGGACGTTTTTCACCGTGATGCGGAATCCCTTCGGCCAGCCGAGCAGGGCCGGATTGTCGGAAAGGGAATACTGCGTCTTGGCGATGCAGACCGGCAGGTTGCCGTACCCCAGAGCGGCAAGCTTATCCAGTTCCTTCGCCGCCGCCGGAAGGAAATCCACCCCGTCGGCGTTATAAATTTCCCGCGCGACCATCTCCACCTTTTGACGCAGGGGGCACCCGTCGTCATAGATCATATGGAAATGATTCGGCTGTTCCACCAGGCGCAGCACTTCTTCCGCCAGTTCCAGGCCGCCTTCGCCGCCTTTTCCCCACACTTCGGACAGGGCGACGTTCGCGCCGTACCGCTTGCATTCACGGCGTACGAGTTCCAATTCCGCTTCGGTATCGGTGGGGAAACGGTTAATCGCGACTACCGCGGGCAGGCCGAATTTTACGGTAATGTTTTCGATATGCTTGAGCAGGTTCGGCAACCCCTTCTCCAGCGCGTCCAGGTTTTCCTGCGAAAGCTCGGCCTTGGCCGCGCCGCCGTGATGCTTCAGGGCGCGCACCGTCGCCACGATCACCACCGCGTCCGGTGCCAACCCTGCCTTGCGGCACTTGATGTCCAAGAATTTTTCCGCCCCCAGATCCGCGCCGAAACCCGCCTCAGTCACCACGATGTCCCCCAGCTTCAGCGCAAGCCTGGTGGCCATGATACTGTTGCAGCCGTGGGCGATATTGGCGAACGGCCCGCCGTGGATCAGCGCAGGGGTATGTTCCAACGTCTGGACAAGGTTGGGGTTGATCGCGTCCTTGAGTAACGCCGCCATCGCCCCCTGGGCCTTGAGCTGTCCACAGGTAACCGGCTTTTCGTCCCGGGTATAGCCCACCACGATGTTCGCCAGCTTTTCCTTGAGGTCGGACAGGGAATTCGACAGGCAGAGGATGGCCATGCTCTCGGAGGGGTCGGTGAGGTCTGACCCGTCCTCCCCGGGGACGCCGTTCAGGCGGCCGCCCAGCCCGTCGGTAATCTGGCGGAGCTGCCGGTCGTTCATGTCCACGCACCGCTTCCAAGTGATGCGGCGCACGTCGATCCCCAGTTCGTTCCCCTGATGGATATGGTTGTCCAGCATAGCGGCGAGCAGGTTATTCGCCGCGCCGATGGCGTGCATGTCGCCGGTGAAATGCAGGTTGATATCCTCCATCGGGATCACCTGCGCCCAGCCGCCGCCGGCAGCGCCGCCCTTGATGCCGAACACCGGGCCGAGGGACGGTTCCCGCAAGGCGAGGACGACGTTTTTCCCCATCCGGTGCAGCGCATCGCCCAGCCCCACCGTGGTGGTGGTCTTCCCCTCCCCGGCCGGGGTGGGCGTAATCGCCGTAACCAGAACCAATTTCCCGTTTTTCCTGCCTTCCAACCGTTTCATTACGCCGGGGCCTATTTTCGCTTTATAATTCCCATACAAGTCGATGTCCCGCCGGGTCAATCCCAGCCCCGCGGCGATCTCCTCAATCGGCCGGGGTTTTACGCTCTGTGCGATTTCAATGTCGGACATCCAAGATTTCGTTTCACTCATATCGGTCATATCCTTTCACACAGCCGGTCTCGCGGCTGATTGTATGGCGCCCTAATCCTGCCGACCCGGCTCGGTACCCCGTTTCGGATTACCGAACACCGATTTCCGGCTGAGGTAAAACAGCAGCACGGTAATGGATACCGCCAGGGTATCAGCCACCGGTTCCGCGATGAACACGCCCATTTCCGCCCAAAACCGGGAAAAGAGCAGGATCAACGGGATAAGCAGGATCACCTTGCGTAGCAGCGCTAGGAAAAGGGACACCTTGGCGTGGCCGGTCGCCACGAAGGTCTGCTGACACGCGATCTGCACCCCCATCAGGACGATCAGCAACAGGTAAACCCGGATAAACTTGACGGCGGCGGCCGCCAGCGTCGCGTCGCTGCTGAACAAACGGATAAAAATCTGCGGGAAAAGCATCACTGCGGCCCAGACTACCCCCGTGAACACCACCGCTGAGAGCAGAAACAACCGGTACGCTTTTTTCACCCGGTCAAACCGGGCGGCGCCGTAATTATAGCTGATGATCGGCTGCGCCCCCTGGCTCAGGCCGGTCAGCGGCATCATTACCATTTGCATCACACTGCTCATAATCGCATACGCGCCGATATACAAATCTGCCGTCGCCGCGTCGGGGCTGACATCCGTAAGCGTGATGTTGATGACAATCCCCACCAGACTTTCGGTCGAATTCATGATAAAGGGCGACAGCCCCAGCGCGATCACCGGGCCGAGCAGAGACCACTGCGGCCGCATGTAAGCAACCCGCAGGTGCAATTTGGTTTTCTTCCCCGTTAGGAAGCACAGCACCCATACCGCCGATATCGTCTGGGAAGCCACGGTAGCGATCGCCGCACCGTGCACCCCCATATCGAAAACATAAATCAGGATTGGATCCAAAAGGATGTTGCTCACCGCACCGATCAGCACGGTCAGCATGCTGACTGTGGCAAACCCCTGCGTATTGATGAACGAGTTAAGCCCCAATGCCACCAACACCGGCAGCGTCCCCAATACATAGATGTTGAAATAGGGGAGCGCATACTCCACGGTGTTTTCCGTCGCCCCCACAAAAAAAAGGAGCTCCCTGCCGAACAGCAAGCAGACCGGCATCAGCACGGCGGTAAAAATCACAAGCAGCGGCAGGCAGTTGGAAAGAATCCGTTCGGCGGTCTCATGCTTTCCCTCTCCCATACGGATCGCCGCGAGGGAGGAGCCACCGATACCCACCAGCGTGCCGAACGCCGAAATAATCATGACCAAGGGAAAGCAAACCCCCAGCGCCGCCAGGGAGTTGGTCCCCTCCGCGCCGGGAAGCTGGCCGATATAAATCCGGTCCACAATGTTGTACAGCGCATTAATGACCTGCGCGGCGATCGCCGGCAACGCCAGCTTGAGCATCAAGCCGCCAATTCCGTCCCTGCCCAGGTCCACTCCCTGCGGCTTTGTCTTGCTCTCGAACCCTTCTTTTTGGCGGGAACCCGTTTCCCGCACTTTCTTTCCCAAAAAAACGCCTTCCTTCCCAGCGGCTGGGACGATCCTTATACATCGAATGAACGGCGGCTGGTTACGCCCTTCTCCCCGCAACTGCGCCATTATTGCTCATAGGCCAAATCAACCGAAGCCCGAACAGGTCTCTTTCCAACCCCTTCGCGCGTATAGAGCCGCTTCTTCATATATTACATATATTACTTGCCAAAGGTGCTGATTGTCAAGGGTCGTCCTCTCCGGGCAGCGATACGCCGGAGGGCGCCCCGGCTACGGATTCGGCCAAACGGCGCTATCCATAAATAACGCGGCCTTTCCTCTTTTTGGAGGAAAGGCCGCGCAAGCAGAACCAGCCGATTTCAATCAACCGTTTTCCCCGGTTGCTTTGGCTTCCGCCTTCCTTTGGCGGCGGTAGCCTACTATCCGCCAAACAGCCGCTGCCAGAAAAACGCCGAAGAGCAGCTGGCTGTAAACGGGATAAAAAACCCAAAACCGATAGGTCAGCACAAGGGAAGCAGCCAGGTTGGCCAGCGCAAAAACGCCGGAAAGCACAATATCGGCAACCGAAACCCTTTGCAAAAGCAGCGTGGCCGCCAACAACGCCCCGAACAAGAAAGGCCAAAGCCAACTAAGCACTTTGGCTAGGGTCCAATCAAGCGAGACGAGGGTGACGCGCTGTACCTCGCCGGTCAAAAAACAGTAAAACACGGCGGCGGCGCTGGTTAAAAATAAACCGAACCCGTAAAAAAACCTGCGCATGGTCTGCCTCCTCCATATAGTATCCGGGATTACCCCAAGTCAACCGTATACAGGAAATTGTTCAATTCCGTCGTCCATGTATGGGTACCCGTACCGCGTTTTAACGGTACTTTGTTTCAATAAGCACATGGTATCTCATTTTATGTCGTTTCAATTTATATATTATAATATATTTGTATTATATATTCAAGAGATTCTCCTGTTGAACCTCCGCCCCGCTTATGGTATGATGATTTTTGTGAATTAGAACAATCCGCCCGCCGAAGGAGGGAAACGCGATGCCCGCTTACCTGCATATCCTGCTGCTGGTTTTTCCGGCAGTCATCCTGTTCGGGGCGCTATTCCCCCTGTTTTTCCGCCTGAAATGGCGGGGAGAACGCGGGCAGGCGGTAGTGGTCAAAGGCCTGTGTACCCTGGTGCCCGTCCTGTTCTGTCTCAACGGCTGCCTGGTCGGCGGGTTCCGGGGGTTCTGGTGGCTGCTGGCGGGGCTGATATTCTGCCTGATCGGCGATGTGGCGATTGAAAAAAATCTGTATGCCGGGATGGGGGCGTTCGCCGCCGCCCATATCCTGTTTATCGTCGCGTTTCTGGTATACGCGCAGCCGACGCTGCTGTCCATTCCCGTGTTCCTGGTTCTGTACGCCCTTTCGGCGTTTGCCTTCCGCAAGCGTTTCCGGGAGATGAAGGAACGGCTGCTCCCGTTTATTCTCTACGCCGCCCTGGTGCTGGGGATGCTGTCGATGGCGCTCGGCCTGCCGCCCCTGCCCGGGACAATGGTCCTGGCCGGCGGCGCCGCGCTTTTCACCCTGTCCGACCTGACGCTTGCGCGCAATATACTTAACGGGGACAAGACCACCCGCCGCAGCGACGTGTTCAGCCTGGGCTGCTACTACGCCGGGCTATACCTGATCGCCCTGTCGGTCTGGCTGTAAAGCCAGCGGTGGGGAAAGCGGCTTATCATAACCGATGAAAACCGGTTTTCCGCCGGTTTGAGTAAACGATACCACACCAAAGGAGACAGAAAGATGAACTGTATGAACACCAACGAATTCCTGCTCCGCCGGCTGGAAAAGCCGAAGGGGAAAATCGATGTCGTCATCGACACCGATACGTTTAACGAAGTGGACGACCAGTTCGCCCTCGCCTACCTGATCCGCTCCGCGGACAAACTGAACCTGAAGGCGATTTATGCCGCCCCCTTTACGAATCAAAAGGCCGCCACCCCGGCTGAAGGGATGGAGAAAAGCTACCAGGAAATCGCCAATATCCTCAAACTCTGCGGGCGGGAAGACCTCATGGAAGTCACCTACCGTGGTTCCGACGCGTACCTAAGCAACGAGGAAACCCCGGTCGTTTCTCCCGCGGCGGAAAACCTGGTGGAGCGCGCCATGGCGCAGCCGGACGACCAGCCGCTGTATGTCGTGGCGATCGGCGCGATCACCAATGTCGCCTCCGCGCTAATTATGAAGCCGGAAATCGCCAAAAAGATCGTGCTGGTCTGGCTGGGCGGCCATGCGTGGACCTGGCCGGACACCCGGGAATTCAACCTGATCCAGGACGTGGCCGCCGCCCGGGTGGTATTCGGCTGCGGCGTGCCGCTGGTGCAACTGCCCTGCATGGGGGTGGTCACCCATTTCACCACCACCGGGCCGGAACTGGAACATTGGATCGTGGGGAAAAACCACCTGTGCGATTATCTGTACAGCATTGTAAAGGAAGACGAGGAAGTCCGCTGCGGCAAAGTTTTGTGGAGCCGCGTGATCTGGGATGTGACCGCGGTCGCCTGGCTTTTGGATGAGGATTTCACCCTGGACAAAGTCGTCCACAGCCCGATCGTTTCCTACGACGGCCACTACAGCCACGATGAGACCCGGCACTTTATGAAGTATGTGTATTTCATCGACCGGGACAAGGTATTCGCCGACCTGTTCAAAAAACTGGCCATGTAATTCCGGCAGCACCGGAGGCCGGACCGGATTTCGCGCGAAACGGGGTCAAGCCGCCAGTGGCACGTCGGCCCGCCCTTCCAGTAGCATCCTCAAGGGGCGCTGAATTCTATTGCCGGCTCACCATCCGTAAACGGGTAAATTAACGCGCGTGGTTTTAATGAGCCTGTTAAAGGATGCATCCCAGAGGGAAGATTGTTTGTTCAAGTTTTCTGCTTATCCCAATCGAACCAAGGGATTGCGATGTTTAAGCAGGCAACAAGGACGCCGGGACGGTTGCCTATAACCGTCCCGGCTTTATATCGGGAATCCACTCTTTATCCCGAAGGCAGCGCCCGGAGCCCATCATCCTTCCACAATATCGGGCGAGGCGGGTTCCTCCTTTTGGCGCATTATTATCTGCAAAACCCAAGTGTACCGAAAACCTTTGGAACAACATAACCCAAAAACGCCTGTTATTGAAAATGTACCGTTTCATTTTTGCAATACCGCCTTATTTTAGAAAGGAGCCGGTTTGATGCCTTTTTTACGTACTGTCCGCATTGGCGGCGTCCCCTACGGTTACACCAATGCCGTGCGGGAGAACCCCGCCGTTCGGGACAGTTTCAACACGCTGGCCAGGGCGACCTACGGCTTCGATTTCCAACGCTGGCAAGCGCTGGGCGGCTGGGATGATAACTATATCCCCTATGCGCTGCTGGAGGGAGATGCCGTCGTAGCCAATGTGTCGGTCAACCGGATGGCCCTGGCCATTGCCGGGCGGCCGGTACGGGGCGTGCAGCTCGGCACGGTCATGACGGCGGAATCCCACCGGAACCGGGGGCTCAGCCGGTTCCTGATGGAACAGGTGCTGACAGAATGGACGGATAAGGCGGAGAT
>CAMMRL010000006.1 GCA_946499275.1 uncultured Clostridia bacterium
AGATTTTTTGTTTTCCGGCTGATGGTACTCATCCTTTCGCCGTTTTTCGCTAATACCGCCGGGAGAGAACCCCTCCCGGCGGCAGTAGATTTTACCATTCGGAAAGCGTGCCGGTCAATTCAGTGATGCTGTCCAGCCCGCTTTTTTCCGCATAGGCCGTCATACCGTCGATGATTTTCACGCATGCCATCGGGTCGCGGAAGCTGGCCGTCCCCACCTGGACGGCGGACGCCCCGGCAATCATCATCTCCACGGCATCCTCCCAGGTGGAGATGCCTCCCATACCGACCACCGGGATTTTCACCCGCTTATACACCTCCCGCACCATGCGGACGGCGACCGGGAACACGGCCGGGCCGGACAACCCGCCGGTATTGTTATGCAGAATCGGCCGGCGGGTGCGGATATCGATCCGCATGCCGGTCAGGGTATTGATAAGGGACAAGGCATCCGCCCCGGCCGCTTCCGCCGCCGCCGCAATGTCGCCGATACTGGTGACGTTTGGGGTCAGCTTTACCATCAGCGGCTTGCCGCAGCGCTTTTTCACTTCGCCCGTCACCTGCGCCACGCTGTCGCAGGAGGTGCCAAAATTCACCCCGCCGTGCTTGACGTTAGGGCAGGAAATGTTCAGCTCGATCATGTCCACGTCGGAATCGTGCAGCCGTTCCGCCATCGCGCAGTAATCCTCCACCGAATTCCCGGCGATATTCGCAATAGCCGCCGTCCCCTGCTGCTTCAGCCAGGGCAGATATACCGACAGGAACATCTCCACCCCTGGGTTCTGAAGGCCGACGCTGTTCAGCATTCCCGAAGGAGTTTCCGCGATGCGGGGCGCATGGTTGCCTTCCCGCTCTTTGAGCGTGGTCCCTTTGCAGGATACGCCGCCCAACCGGGAAACCGGATAAAACTCATTGTATTCCATCCCATAGCCAAAGGTACCGGAAGCGGCGATCACCGGATTTTTCAGCGTTACGCCGCAAAGGGTGACCGACATATCAGGCATCCCAATCCACCTCCTTTGAATCGAAGACAGGGCCGTTCAGACATACACGGGTACGGTGCGGTCCGTCCTTATCCTTTGTCTGGCACACACAGCCCAGGCAGGCGCCTACGCCGCAGCCCATGCGTTCCTCCATGGAAACATAACAGGGAATCCCCACCGTTTCCGCCAGCCTAGCCACGCCCCGCATCATCACCTTCGGGCCACAGGTGTAAACCACATCGCAGGGATGATCCTGCAGATGCCATTCCAGCGCCTGAGTGGTGAAGCCATGGAAGCCCGCGGATCCGTCGTCGGTACAAAGAATAGTTTTCGCTCCGGCGGTCTCAAAATCCGCCTGCAGGATCGCAGCAGAAGCGCTGCGGAAGCCGGTGATCACCGTCGCATTCGCACCGTAAAAACGGGCCGGAGGCAAAAGGGGCGGCGTACCGATCCCCCCGCCGACGAATACCGCTTTCTTGTTCGGATCCGTCAACGGGAAACCGTGGCCCAGCGGACCGACCAAATCGATCCGTTCCCCGGCTTCCCGCCCAGCCAGCCAATCCGTCCCCTTTCCCCGTATCTCAAACACGAGACGAAGAATGCCCAGCGACGCGTCGAACCCGGCGATCGAAATCGGCCGACGGAGCTGATAGCCGTCGCAAAGCACGTTCACAAACTGTCCGGCCGACGCCGCCCCGGCAATCACCGGGGCCGACAGCACAAAACTGAATATTCCCGGTGCGAGTTCGCTTTTGTTTAGAAGCTTTGCCATTTCCTGCGTATAACGCATAATGGTTCCTCTCTTTCGCGGCAAGATAACTTTTTCCAATACAGAGCGGCCCCGCGATGCAGAGCCGCTCTACGCCTAGTATGCCCGTATTTTATACCTTAGTAATATCGATTAAGTCCACATCGTTCATCGTCTTGTCCAGTGCCAGGCAGCGCACCATCGCGCTCGCCGTGTCCACCGAGGTAAAGACCGGAATCGCGTGTTCAATGGCCAGGCGGCGCATCTGTACGCTGGCAAGCTTCGGGTCGCGGCCATGCGCATCGGTAGATAGGATATAATCGATTTTCCCGCTTTCAATCAAATCCACAATGTTCGGATGTTCCTCGTGCATCTTCCGCACAGCGGAGGCTGGGATCATCTGCTTATTGAGAAGGTTCGCGGTCCCCGCCGTCGCGTAAAGGCTGAATCCCTGCGACAGGAACTTATCCGCCAAGCTAATCGCTTCCTGCTTGTCGGAATCCCGGACGGTGATCAACACGCCGCCGCTTTTTTTCATCTTGTATCCCGCGGCGATCAGCCCTTTGAACAGTGCGTCGTCAAAGGTCTTGGCAAGGCCAAGCACTTCACCGGTGGATTTCATCTCCGGCCCAAGCTGGACATCCAGGTCGCGCAGCTTTTCAAAACTGAACACCGGCACCTTGACCGCCACATAATCCGCCTCCGGCACAACGCCGACGCCGTATCCCATATCGCGCAGCGGTTCGCCGAACATGCAACGGGTCGCCAATTCCACCATCGGCACGTTGGTCACCTTGCTGATATACGGCACCGTACGCGAGGACCGGGGATTCACCTCGATTACATAAACTGTATCCTGATACACGACGTACTGGATATTGACCAGGCCGACCACCTTCAGCGCCTTGGCCAGGCGGCCGGTGTAGTCGATGATGGTGTCCTTGACCTTCTGGCTGAGCGTCTGGGAGGGATACACCGAGATCGAGTCACCCGAATGGACGCCCGCCCGCTCGATATGCTCCATAATGCCAGGAATGAGGTAATCTTCGCCATCGCAGATGGCTTCGACTTCCACCTCTTTGCCCATTAGGTATTTGTCGATGAGTACCGGATTTTCCAGCTTGTGGGATGTAATGATGCCCATATATTCCCGTACGTCATTTTCGTCGTATGCAATGATCATGTTCTGCCCGCCGAGCACATAGGAGGGGCGCAGCAGCACCGGGTAACCCAGCGCATCCGCCGCTTTTACCGCTTCCTCCGTCTCAAAGACGGTGGTGCCCTGCGGACGCGGGATGCCGCACTGTTCCAGCAGCTCGTCGAACCGCTCGCGGTCCTCCGCCGCGTCGATGCTGTCCGGCGGCGTCCCCAGGATCCGTACGCCTTTTTCCACCAGGTGCTTCGTCAGCTTGATGGCGGTCTGGCCACCGAACTGCACCACCACCGCTTCCGGCTGCTCGGTCGCCAGCACGTTGTCCACATCCTCGGGCGTCAGCGGGTCGAAATACAGCCGGTCGGCCGTGTCGAAATCGGTGGAAACGGTTTCCGGGTTGTTATTGGCGATGATCGCCTCGTACCCCAGCTTTTTCAGGGTGCGGACGCAGTGGACGGAGCAATAGTCAAACTCGATGCCCTGGCCAATCCGGATTGGGCCGGAACCGAACACTACCACCCGCTTTTTCTTGGAATTCAGCCGCGCGCGGTAAATTTCCGCCTCGTTCTCCTCGTCCCAGGAGGAGTAGAAGTACGGCGTTTCGGCCACGAATTCTGCCGCGCAGGTATCCACCATCTTATAGGCGGCCGAGCGGGAAACCGGCGGCTTCTGGCCCGAAAGGCGTTCGATCGTCTTATCCAGGAAGCCGAGCTTTTTCGCCCGCATATAGGTTTCCTCGTCCAGCGGGACGGATTTGAGCTCCTTTTCCATAGCGGCCAGGCGGTTGAGCTTGCTGAGGAACCAGCGGTCGATCTTGGTCATCTCGAAAATCTCGTCGGCGGTCATAATTCCGCGGGTGATCGCCTCATAAATTGCGAAGATCCGCTCGTCGTCCATTCGGGCGATGATCTCCCTGATCTCTTCGTCGCTCTTCTTCGCAAGCTTCGGCAGGCTCGGCGTATCGATCCCCAGTTCAATAGACCGCACCGCCTTCATAAAGGCAATCTCAAAGCCGGCGCCGATGGACATCACCTCACCGGTCGCCTTCATCTGGGTACCCAGGCGGCGGTCGGCGTAAACGAACTTGTCAAACGGCCATTTTGGGAACTTGATAACGCAGTAATCCACCGCCGGCTCGTTGCAGGCGTAGGTCTTGCCTGTCACCGCGTTCACAATTTCGTCCAGCCGGTAGCCAATCGCGATTTTGCACGCTACCTTGGCGATCGGATAGCCGGTCGCCTTGGACGCCAGGGCGGACGAACGGGACACACGGGGATTCACCTCGATCACCGCGTATTCGTTGCTGTCCGGCTTTAGGGCGAACTGCACGTTGCAGCCTCCCTCCACGCCCAGCGCGGTCACAATATTCAGCGCGGCGGAACGCATCATGCGGAACTCCGAGGCGGTCAGGGTCTGAGCCGGGGCGACTACGATGGAGTCGCCGGTGTGCACGCCGACCGGGTCGACGTTTTCCATGGAACAGACCTCGATGCAGTTGCCCACGCCGTCGCGGATCACCTCGAACTCGATCTCTTTCCAGCCGGCCACGCTTTTTTCAATCAGCACCTGATGGATCAGAGAAGCGCGCAGACCGCCGGCGCAGATTTCGTTCATCTCTTCGTCGTTGTGGACAAAGCCGCCGCCGGTGCCGCCCAGGGTATAGGCAGGACGAACCACCACCGGATACCCGATGGTATGGGCGAATTCCAGCGCGTCCTCAACCGATTCCACCACTTTGGAGGGGATACAGGGTTCCCCAATAGAAAGCATGGTGTCCTTGAACGCCTGGCGATCCTCCGCTTTCCGGATGGTTTCAGGATTGACGCCCAACAGTTTCACGCCGCGGCTGGTCAGAAAATCGCCTTCGGACAATTCCATCCCGATATTCAGGCCGGTCTGGCCGCCCATGTTTGCCAGCACGCTATCCGGCTTCTCGATATCAATAATCCGTTTCACTGTATCCAGGGTCAGAGGTTCGATATAAATCTTGTCCGCCATGGTTTTATCGGTCATGATGGTCGCCGGGTTGGAGTTGACCAGCACCACCTCCAGCCCTTCCTCACGCAGAGCGCGGCAGGCCTGGGTTCCGGCATAGTCGAATTCCGCCGCCTGGCCGATCACGATCGGCCCGGAGCCGATTACTAGAACCTTTTTCACATCGTCGCGTTTTGGCATCGTCATCTACCCTTTCTATCCTGAGGAAGTCTCCGGGGCAAGCCCCACGGGGAGGAAATCCCTTACGAAATCTTTGGACTGCCGAGGAGCCTAGTTCTTGCTTTGGGCCAGCATACCGGCAAATTCTTCGAAAATGCAGGCCGTATCCTGATAACCGCGGCCGTTCGACGGCTCAAACTGCACGGTCATTGCCGGTGCCGCCTTATAGCGGATACCTTCCACCGTGCCGTCGTTGACGTTGCGCAAAAACGCATCCGCCCGTTCGGGATCGATACTTTCCAGCGCCACGGCATAGCCGTGATTCTGCTCGGTCGTCATCACCCGCCGGGTTTCCTCGTTGCGCACCGGCTGGTTGCTGCCGCGATGGCCGACCGGCAGCTTTTCAATCCGGAATCCGTTGGCCACCGCCATAAGCTGGTGCCCCAGGCCCCAGCCGAAAAGCGGCTTCCCACTCTTCATCAGTTCGCGGATGATCTCGATGATCTCCGGATTGTCCCATGGATCGCCCGGGCCGTCGGACAGGACGATACCGTCCGGATCAGCGGCCAGGATCGCCGGCGCCGAGGTATAGGCCGGATAGACGACACAGGTGCATCCCATTTCCATAAAATGCGGAAGGATGGAGCGACGGAAACCGTAATCCGGAATTGCCAGGGTGTATTTCGTGTTTTCTGCTTCGTAGCGCTGCGGTTCGTTCACCGTGATCTGCCCCACTGCCGGCGGGACGCGGTAACCTTCCAGGCGGGCGAACAACTCATCCCGGTTGTCCAGGGATTCCGCGATGACGCCGTTCATCACGCCGTGGTCGCGGATATGCCTGGTGAGCGCGCGGGTATCGATCCCGCACAGGCCGACAATCCCACGCTGCTTCAAATACTCATCCAGCGTGACAAATTCATGGGCGTCGGTGGGTTCCACACACCACTCCCGCACGATATACCCGCTGGCCATCAGCTTGGAAGGCGCTTCAGGATCCACGCCGCGGTTGCCGATGAGCGGATAGGTCTGCACCACGATCTGGCCGGAATAGGTAGGGTCCTGCAGAAGGTCCTGATACGTAGTCATATCGGTGTTGAACACCACTTCCCCTACCGCCGAGCCTTCTGCCCCCATGGCATATCCCTTGTAGGTGGTGCCGTCCTCCAGCAGGAGGTAAGCGGTTTTCATCTTTTTGTCCATAATTGCACTCCCCATTCCTTCCACGCGATATATTCGAACATTCGTATATGTCAGGGATAACGCTTTCCCCGTCAAACAAGCGGCCTACAGCGCACCCAGGATATCGTCCCGCATCCGCAGGGCTTCCCGCCGGGCCGCGCCAGCGTAATCCTCCGGCGCACAGCCTTCCTTTTTCCAGGCGCAGAGGATGCCGCGGGAGGAATTGATCACCGCGCCCAGGCCATCCTTGTCAAACGCGCCCGCCACATCCGCCGCGCCGCCTCCCTGGGCCCCGTAGCCGGGCACCAGGAAGAAGGTATGTGGCAGCGCCGCCCGCAGTTCACTGAGTTGGGCAGGCCAGGTGGCTCCCACCACCGCGCCGACCCCGGAATAGCCGTATTTTCCCGGAAGCTGTTCGCCCCACTGCTCGCACAGTTTTCCCATCCGGCGGTACACCGGCTCGCCGTCAATTGGTTTGTCCTGCAGTTCCCCGGACGAAGGGTTCGACGTTTTCACCAGCACGAAAATCCCGGTGTCAAAACGGCGGCACACATCCACCAGCGGCAGGATGCCATCCGCGCCGAGATATCCGTTGACCGTCAGCGCATCCCCGCCGAAGGCCGGGATCTCCGCATTCCCCACGCGGGTGACGCCCAAATGGCCGGCCGCATACGCCTCTATGGTGGAACCGATGTCGTTGCGCTTGCCGTCAGTGATGACGAACATCCCCTTCTTCTTTGCATAGGCGATGGTTTCGCATAGGGTGCGTACCCCCGGCCAGCCGTACATTTCGTAATACGCTGCCTGGGGCTTGACCGCCGGTACGATATCGCACAGCGCGTCAATCAAACCCTTATTATAGGTGAGAATCGCCGCCGCCGCGCCTTCCAGCGTTTCTCCGTATTCGGCAAACGCGGCGCGGACGATCGGTTCCGGGATATAGTCCAGCTTTGGGTCCAGCCCCGCCACAGTTGGGTTTTTTGTCCTCTTAATTCCCTCAATCAGTCTGTCCAGTGCCATAACTACCTCCCGATAATTCTGTATCTTCCTCTCCGCTGCATGAGCGGGTCTCTGTAAAAGAGCTTGTCCCTCCGCCGATTAGCCCTTCCGCTTCGCTGTCCGGCAGTTCTTCCACCGAACGAAGGCGGTTCTGGATGATCTCGGTCCGTTTGGCGGCCCGGCCGATGTTCGCCGTCGCTTCCTCCAGCTTTTTCTGGGTGGCGGAGAGCGCCTCCCCAAACCGGCCGAACTCAGTTTTGACCGCGCCCAGCAGCTTCCACACCTCGCCCGACCGCTTCTGAATCGCCAGGGTGCGGAAGCCCATCTGCAAGCTGTTCAAAAAAGCGCCGAGGGTGGTCGGCCCCATAATGGTAACCCGGCAGTCCCGCTGGAGGGCGGCGCAGAGCTCCGCCCGGCGGGTGTCCTCCGCGTACAGCCCCTCGGTCGGCAGGAAGAGGATTGCGAAATCGGTGGTGTAAGGCGGCGCAATGTATTTGTCCCGGATAGTGCGGGCGCATTCCCGCACTGCCGCTTCCAACTGGCGGGAGACGGCGTCCACCCCGGAGGGATCCCCCGCTTCCGACGCTTCTACCAGACGGAGATAGCTTTCCAGCGGGAATTTGCTGTCGATGGGAAGATACACCGTCTCAACCCCGTCCTCTTTTCCGGGCAGACAGATGGCGTATTCTACAATTTCGTTTCGGCGGGGGATTACCTTTACATTTACCCGGTACTGCTGCGGGCTGAGGAGCTGTTCCAGCAGGCTTCCGAGCGCAATTTCTCCCCAGGTGCCGCGGGTCTTCACATTGGTCAGCACCTTCTTCAGGTCGCCGACCCCGACCGCCAAAGCCTGCATTTCCCCCAAGCCCTCATATACCTTTTTGAGCTGTTCGTTTACCGTGTTAAAGCTTTCGCCCAGCCGCTTTTCTAGGGTGACGGTCAGCTTCTCATCCACCGTCTGCCGCATGCTGTCCAGTTTGCGGGCGTTGTCCTCCTGCAGGGAGCGGATGTTTTTATCCACCGTATCCTGCATCGCTGCAAGCCGCCGGTCAACCACCCGGGTCATCTGTTCAATATTCAGCCCGGTTAGCTGGCTGGTATTTTTCATCGATGTATCCACCTCCTGCTTGAGCAGGCTGAGCTGCCGGAGCATGTCGTTGCTCTGGTCCGCCATCTCCCGCCGGAGCTGTTCATAGGTAACACTGCCGCTTTTTTGCGGCATACGGATCAGGACAACCACGCACAAAATCGCCGCTGCGGCAGAAAACGCCGCCGCCAGGATCGCTATCATTGCTGCCCTTCACCGTCCTCTCGTTTTTACGTCCGCTCTCTCCCGCTTTATTCCGCCCGGTAAACCAAACGGCCTTCCAGCAGCGTGTACCGCACCCGGCCGCGCAGAGTCATCCCCTTGAACGGCGTATTGCGGGATTTCCCGTGAAGCTTCGCCGGGTCGACGTTCCATTCCTCGTCTGGATCGAATAAAACAATGTCCGCCGGCGCACCGGGCACCAGCGTCCCCGCAGGGATTCCCAGCAGACGGGCAGGCTCGGTAGACATCAGCCACAACAGGCGGGGCAAGTCGAGCCGCCCGGTAGCTACCAGCGCGGTGATCCCCGCCGCCAACGAAGTCTCCATCCCAATTGACCCGTTCGGCGCACGCAGAAAATCCGCCTTATCCTCTGGGGAATGGGGTGCGTGGTCGGTTGCAATGGCGCTGAGCGTGCCGTCGCAGAGCCCTTCAATCACCGCTTCCCGGTCGTCCTGTGTACGCAGCGGCGGGTTCATGCGGTAATCCGCATCCCGGCCGCGAAGCGTCTCCTCGGTCAGCAGGAAGTAGTGCGGGGCCGTCTCCCCCGTCACCGGGGCGCCCCGCCGCCGCGCATCCCGCAAAAGCGCGACGCTTCCTCGGGTGCTCACATGGCAGATATGCACCGGCAAACCGGTCGCCGCGGCGATGGCAATCTCCCGCGCGGTGGCCACGTCCTCCGCCCCACGGTGGATGCCGGGGACCTGGAGCGCATGGGAAACCTCCCCTTCGTTCATAATCCCGCCGCGGGTTAGGGAAAAGTCCTCGCAGTGGGACAGCACCGGCATGGACAGCGCTGCGGCTGCTTTCATAGCATCCATCATCTGCCCGGCGGTCGGCACCGGCCGGCCGTCGTCCGACACCGCGATCGCCCCCGCTGCTTTGAGGGCGGCAAAGTCATTCAGCTTTTCCCCGCCCAATGACGCAGTAACGGCGGCCACCGGATATACATGAGCTTTGGCGGAAGCCGCCCTTTTCACGATATCTCCGATAACCGCCGGATTGTCCAGCACCGGCGATGTATTGGGCATACACGCCAATGAGGTAACGCCGCCTGCCGCCGCAGCGGAACAGCCGGTCTCTATATCTTCTTTATATGTCTGTCCCGGATCGCGGAGATGGACGTGCATGTCCACCAGGCCGGGAGCACAAACCAGTCCACTGCCGTCCAGCACGTCGGCGTCGGAAAAATCGGTTTCCGGCGTGAGGGCGGCGATCCGTCCCCCGGAGACAAATACATCTTGACAGGCGTCAATATTCCGGGAAGGATCAATGACCCGCGCACCGCGTATCCACAGCTTTTTCCCCGCTTGATTTTTTTCCATACCGCGCATCCTCCCTACCATTTTTCATGTTCATTTATCCGCCCGCAAAGCCCGAAATCTATTCCAGTATACTAGTAGGCAAGCAAAACCGCCTATTTCAAACCCCTGATCAACTATGTATTATAGCATATCCGCTGTATTTCTGGCAACGGTAATTCGACGAAATCCACCGATTTGTCGAAAACAGAGAAGCGCTTATCTCCGCCAAGATACTTTCGCCCTCCGGAACGGTTATCCTGCCACAGCATTATTGATAGGAAAACATCTTATTTTGTTCATTTTGCTTTTTACGATGCTTTATTTTCGATTAATCCGACAGTTTTCAGAAAGGAAGATCCCTTCAGTATTCCACGGTTACCCGTAAACTTTCATTCGGCTATTGCCTTTCACCGTACTCTCCGGTGATTCCGATAATCCGTACCCACTTTCCTGCACCAAAACAATCAGTTTCTATCATTGCTATATGAATTTTCTTGAGTTTATGTGGTAATAAAGATTTTTTTTGAAATTTTCTCATATTGTTCTTGCAAAAAAGCCATTTATTCTGTATAATGGCAATTGCTGATAGTTCCTATCAGAACTCGTCCATATTCTCTATATCATTAATAAGGAGAGAAACGTTATGTCTTATGTGGATTCCGTATTGCAGGAACTCGTCCGCAAAAACCCTGCACAGGATGAATTCATCCAGGCGGCGACGGAAGTTTTGAACTCCCTGCGTCCGGTGATCGAAGCCAATCCCCGTTTTGAGCAGGCCGGCCTTCTGGAACGCCTGACCGAGCCTGAGCGTGTGGTCATGTTCCGCGTCCCGTGGGTGGACGACCAGGGGAAGGTTCAGGTCAACCGCGGCTTTCGGGTACAGTTCAATAGCGCCATCGGCCCGTATAAAGGCGGACTGCGTTTCCATCCTTCGGTAAACCTGGGTATTATCAAGTTCCTGGGCTTTGAGCAGATCTTCAAAAACTCCCTGACCGGCCTGCCCATCGGCGGCGGCAAGGGCGGCGCGGATTTTGACCCCAAAGGTAAATCTGACCGCGAAGTCATGGCCTTCTGCCAGAGTTTTATGAGCGAACTGTTCCGCCATATCGGCGCGGACACCGACGTGCCTGCCGGCGATATCGGCGTGGGAGGCCGGGAAATCGGCTATCTCTACGGCCAGTACAAGAAGCTGACCAACCGGTTTGAAGGCGTTCTCACCGGCAAGGGCCTGACCTACGGCGGTTCCCTCGCCCGTACCCAGGCGACCGGTTACGGCCTGGTGTACTTTGTGGACGAAATTCTGAAAACCAAGGGCGATTCCTTCCAAGGAAAAACCGTGGTTATCTCCGGTTCGGGCAACGTGGCGATTTATGCTACCGAAAAAGCGCAGCAGCTCGGCGGCAAGGTCGTCGCGCTAAGCGACTCCACCGGCTGGGTGTACGATAAGGACGGCATCGACCTCGCCGCGGTGAAGGAGATCAAGGAAGTCAAGCGCGGCCGTATCCGCGATTACGTTTCCTACCGCCCGAATGCTGAATACCACGACGGCAAGGGCATTTGGACGATTCCCTGCGATATCGCTCTTCCCTGCGCGACCCAGAACGAACTCAACGAGACGGACGCGGCGGAACTCATCAAAAACGGCTGCAAACTGGTCGGCGAAGGCGCGAATATGCCTACCACGCTGGAAGCAACCGAACTGCTGCAGAGCAAGGGGGTTATCTTCGCTCCCGGCAAGGCGGCCAACGCCGGCGGCGTAGCGACCTCTGCGCTGGAAATGAGCCAGAACTCCCAGCGGCTGAGCTGGACCTTCGAAGAAGTGGATCAGAAGCTGCACGGGATCATGGCGGGTATTCATAAGAACGCGTTCGAAGCGGCGAAAGAATACGGTTTTGAAGGCAATTACGTGGTTGGCGCGAACATCGCCGGTTTTATGAAGGTTGCCGACGCTATGATGGCGCAGGGCATTGTCTGATAACAAACAAGCCTAAAAATTAGAAAAAACCCCTCTCGGTCTCTAACCGAGAGGGGGCTTTTTTCGTTCCCTATGTCCCTTCCCTTATTCCTGCTCAACGGAAATACATATAAAGTTGGCATTTCAGCATGCCGTTGTACAGCTTTCTCCTTTTATCCGCCGGGCGGCCAAACAGGGACTCAAATTCCTCGTGCGGGCTGATAATATAATAGCTCCAGCCCTTTTTCGGCAGAAAAACCCGGCCCATTTCCCGATAAAGCCGCTCAGCCGCCTGGACATCCAGCAAGCGTTCGCCATAAGGAGGATTACAAAGAACAACCCCTTCCTCCCCTTCCGGCCGGAAATCCTGCAGACCCGCCTGTACGGCCGTCATCCTTTCCCCTATGCCCGCCTTCCGGGCGTTTTCTCTCGTCAGCGCCGCCATTTCCTGGTCGATATCGCCGCCCCAAAGGCGGATAGGGTTATCCCGCCGCTCCATTTCCCTGGCGCGTACACGTTCTGTTTTCCATAGCTCGGCAGGGACACATTTCCAGGAAGAGGCAGCAAATTCCCTCCGGATCCCCGGCGCAATCCGCATGGCGGACAGAGCCGCTTCAATCAACAATGTCCCGGAGCCGCAGCAAGGATCAAACACACGGCCGGCATGACGAACACGGGCCAAGTCCACAATCGCCGCCGCCAGCGTTTCCTTCATCGGCGCGCCACCGGCGTTCGCCCGGTATCCCCGCTTATGCAGGCCCGGACCACTGGTATCGATCATCAGGGCAGCCTCGTCTTTCATTATGGAAAACTGTACCTGATACAGCGCACCGGTTTCTTCAAACCACGAAATGTGATAGCGTACTTTCAGCCGTTCCACAATCGCCTTCTTAATAATCGACTGGCAGTCGGGGACACTGTGCAGGGCAGAATTCAAGGACCAGCCTTTTACCGGGAACCGGTCAGCCTTGCCGATCCACCTCTCCCAGGGCAGTGCCTTCACCCCTTCGAACAACTCATCAAAGGTACGCGCCGGGAACTGGCCGACCAGTATCTGGACCCGTTCCGCGTAACGGGAACCGATATTGGCCCGCGCCAGGATTTCCGGCCCGCCGGAAAAAAACACCCTTCCATTTTGGGCATTGACTTGTTCCGCGTCCATCCGGCGGAGTTCGTCCGCCAAAATGCCCTCCACCCCAAAAAGGCAGGGGGCGCAGTAATTCATCGTTTCGATCCGACTCATCCTTTCCAATCTCCGTCGCCCAGCGTAAAGGCCATCTCTGCTTCCACTGGTTCCTCACCGGCGCTGCAAAGCATGGCCGAAAAAACCATCCGATTGTCACCAATATACGAATACCAGCCGATCCCGGCGGCGGCTTCCCCTTCCTCGAGTTCCCGATTGCCGGCAAGATATACGGCCGCTGTCCGGCTGTCCTTGACCTCCAAGGAAAAGGTGGTTTCCAGATAAGCGGCGAGTTCCTTCTGCTCCTCATCGCTCAGGTGAATCAGACGGCTGGTATCCAACCAAAGTACATGGGGCGTTTCCGGGGCACCGGTTAACAAGCGGGAAAACGCCTGCTTATACACGGAAAGCCTTCCGCCTTCCTGCGGGAGAGGTTCACTGAGCATGGAGGAAAGATTATAATTGTCGGATAAGCCTTCCATCAGCTGTTCGCCGGTTGCTCCCACGGCGTCCGTTTCATTTTTAAACAGGATGTAAAAAGGCTTTCGCCGGTATTGATACAGGTAAGCTTTTTCCGACCCGGCCACTGCGGTTTCCAATGTAGGGCCAAAACTGTCCAGCAGCTCCCGATAGGTCATGTCCGGTTTTACCGCGAGAATATTTTCCGTTTCTACCTCGCCGGTATGGGCGGTTTCCGACACCAGGCGGCCATATAAAAGCCGTATCGTCTCCTCGTTGTCCCGATCCACGGTGTACTCCTGTCCATTCAGACGCAGCCGGTCGTCCCAGCATTCCCCAAACAAAAAATCCCCGTACATCGTGGACATGGTAAATGTGATCCCTTTTCCATCGCTATCCGCCGTTTTTGTGCGCTTCATCGATTCAAACAGGGTAGTCACGGAACTGATGATCGACGGATCCCGGCTGAAAACCGTTTCCCCCGTTTCCTGATCGGTCGCATACATCACCAAGGGATTCAATTGGTTGATGTCCATCCCAAAATTATTTTCTTTCCCTTCTTCCCCTTTCCGGCATCCGGTCAGCAGCAGGCCAGAGCCGATAAGCAAAAAGGAAAGGCAGCGCTTCCATACGGACATATAAGACCTCGTTTCTATTCCTGCTGGTGTAGCGGTATATACAAGCCGCAAAATGCGGGCCATAGCAGTATGGCCCGCATAATACTTTTCATCCGACGGTTATGCGTTCGGCTCTAACAAGCCGTAATTGCCGTCCCGGCGCGCATATACTACATTGATTTCGTTAGTATCCATATTGCGGAACATATAAAACTGATGCCCCAGCATATTCATCTGCAAAATTGCCTCGTCCACATCCATGGGCTTGACCGGGAATTTTTTGGAACGCACCACACGGTACTCGGATTCCTCCGGCTCGTCCGGCAGAAAATCAGTAAATGCATCGTCCCTCAGCCGTTTTTCCAGCCGCGTTTTGTTGCGGCGGATCTGGCGGAACAGCACATCCACCAGCTTGTCGACAACTTCAATAGCTTCGGCCGACGCATCTTCCGCGCGGAAAAGGAGACCGTTGTGACGGATAGTTATTTCAACGCGCTGGAGGTTCCGCTCCTGGGTAACGGTTACCTCTGCCGACGCGTCGGAGTCAAAGAACTTGTCCAGCTTCGACAGCTTTTTTTCCGTGCGTTCGGTGAACGAATCGGTGATGGGAACTTTTCTTCCGGAAATCGTGGTTTTCATGAAATCAACTCCCTATCTTTCCTTTGCGAAAGGCTCCTCTATTTAGGAGGGGCTTTCTAAGGCTATTATACCAAAAGACCGGAAGAAATAAAAGGTATTTCTATGAATATTTTGTAATTATTCTTAAAATTGTGATTAAACACACAGAAAACAAATTCCGCCTTTATCGCTATCCCCTTACAGCACAATGGAAGCATGGCGGGTGACATGGCATCCGACGTTGACCGCCACCGGCAGCCCCGCGATATGAGTGGGATAGGTTTCGATCGCCACATGCAGGGCGGTGGTAAGCCCGCCGAAGCCCTGCGGGCCGATATCCAAAGCGTTTACCCTTTCAAGCGCTTCCTGTTCCATCTCCCGGTAAAACGCATCGGGATGGGGCGTGTCCAGCGGGCGACACAGCGCCTTTTTTGCCAGCAGCGCACAGAGTTCGAAGTCCCCGCCGATCCCGACTCCCAGAATCATGGGGGGGCAGGGGTTGCTTCCCGCCGTACGGGCCGTTTCCACAATAAACGCAAGGATCTCTTCTTTCCCGGCGGCGGGAGTAAACATCTTCATTTTGCTCATATTTTCGCTGCCAAAGCCTTTGGGGGCTACCGTCAACGTCACCCGGTCCCCTTCCACCAGGGTGGTATGCAGGACGGCTGGGGTATTATCCCCGGTATTCATCCGGCGGAGCGGGTCGCCAACTACCGAACAACGCAGCAGCCCCCCGGTATAGCCTCGGGCAACGCCACGGTCCACCGCCTCGCGGAACAGGCCGCCGGTCAGGTGAACGTCCTGCCCGATCTCGGCAAAGACCACCGCCATGCCCGTATCCTGGCAGACCGGCAGCTGCAGTTCTTCCGCCGCGTCGATGTTCCTGCGCAGGTCGTTCATGATCTCCTTGGCCAGCGGCTTCGTTTCTTTCTCCCCAGCCGCGCAGATCGCCGCGCAGACATCCGAAGGCAGCCGGCGATTCGCTTCAATGCACAGATCGCACACCGCGTCTTCAATTCTTTTTATGGATAGCTCTCTCATTTTCAACGATCCTCCTTGCGGAAAACACCTCGTTTAGGCCTTATGAATCCCCGCTTCAGCGCACCCGCCGCCCTTCGGCAAAAACGGCGGACGGCTTGGCGGCAACGGTCAGCGGGTCCTCGTGGAACAATACGAGATCCGCGTCCTTCCCCGGCGCAATCGAACCGACCCGGTCGCTGATCCCGCAGATCACCGCCGGGTTGATGGTAATGGCTTTCAGCGCGTCCTCATACGGCAATCCTTCGCGGACCGCCAGCCCGGCGCAGAGCGGCAGGTACTGTTCCGGGATGACCGGATGGTCGGTGATAATGGCGATTCGGTCTACGCCGGCCTGCTTGAGCAAAGCAGGGTTCGCCGGCGTCAGGTCCCGCAGTTCCGGCTTGGAACGGTCGCACAAAAGCGGGCCGCAGAGGATCCGCACCCCGTCCTCCGCCATCAGATCCGCCTGCAGATGGGCTTGCGTACCATGTACAATAACGTAATCCAAATCGAATTCCTCTGCGATCCGCTGGGCGGTATGGATATCGTCCAAGCGGTGTGCGTGGAAATGGACGGGGAGCTCGCCCCGGATCACCGGCAGCAGCGCTTCGCATTTCGCGTCGTAATCCGGCTCATCCATCTCTTCGTCTTCCTGCGAACGAAGCTTGTCCTGGTAATACCGCAGCGTGTGGGAAAGCTGTTCCCGGATGATGGCGGCAGTCGCCATCCGGGTAACCGGCGCCTGGCTTTTACCGTGATAGGTAGTTTTCGGGTTTTCCCCCAGCGCCATTTTCATGGCGACCGGCGCTTTGACGATCATCTCTTCCATCCGCCGGCCATAGGTCTTGATAGCACAGAGCTGGCCGCCGATGGGATTCGCGCTACCCGGGCCGGTAATCACCGTAGTCACGCCGGCCTCCAGCGCCTCCTGAAAACAGTGGTCGAGCGGATTGACGGCATCGATCGCCCGCAACTGCGGGGTGGAGGGATCGGTATCCTCGTTTCCGTCGTCCCCTTCAAATCCCAAGCCGTCCTCCCACATCCCCATATGGGTATGTGCGTCCACAAAGCCGGGCAGAAGGATCCCACCCTGTGCATCCAACGTCTCTTCGCCATTGTCCTGGGCAGGCATCGCCCCCACGTCGGCAATGCGGCCGTCCCGGATCTGGATAAAGCCGCATTCAATGCAGGGGCCTTCCATGGTATAAATTTTCGCATTACGGATAACCATCGCTTTTCCCTTTCTTATCTTCCGATATTTCTCGCCCTATAACCGGCAAACGAAAAGCGGGGGCGAAACGCCCCCGCTGCCAAAATTCCATCACGCAAGCGCGAATCCGCGCCGAAAGCCGACTTCCTCAGCGGGATCCGCGGCGGGAAAAGCCGCCGTGTTTGCCGTCCATCGACCGTTTGAGATCCGATATCTTTTCATCGCTGGCCTGCTTGAATTTGGACATCATATCCTCAAAGCTGGCGGGTTCGCTGCGGCTGCTCTGCCACTCAAATCCACCCGGACGGCCGGGAGACGATGCACGCCGCCGGCCGGCGGCCGGTTCGACCGCCTTTTTCATCGACAAGCTGACCTTTCCGTCTTCGCCAATCGCCAAGATTTTCACCTTGACCGTCTGGTTTTCCGTGACAAAATCGCGGATCTCCTTTACGTAAGTCGGTGCCACTTCCGAAATATGCACCATCCCGGTTTTGCCGCCCGGAAGCTCCACAAACGCTCCGAATTTCGTAATACCCGTGACCTTACCTTCAACTACCGCTCCAACTTCCAGCATATGTGCTTGTTTTCCTCCTACTTAAATCGATTGATATTTAGAAAAATTACTTTTCCTTGAAAATCGTTTCACCCGGGCGGGCGTATCCCTGCTCGCGCGCCTTCTGTTCCTGATAATATTCGTAGTTGTCGCTTTGCTTTTGCAGGTTGTCATTCTCCATTTCCTGCTGACGGATCTGGTCGTCCAGCGCCGCAATTTTATTCTGCCGGTCGGTGATCTCCATCTGCAGCTGCACAAGCATGACAACGACGTAAACAGAAAAGGCCACCAAAGCAATCCGGAGGAAAATGCTTTTTTTCTTCCTTTTAACGGCCTTCATCAGCGTCTGATTCCCTTTCCATAGCGGCAAGCGGCGTTTTCTGCCTGCCTTTTTTACGATTATACAATAGAGAGGGCGTCCGTTTCAAGCCCTTTTTCAAAAGTTGGAGCGCTTTTTCGCCAATTTTTCGATAAAACCGGCATACAGCCGCCGCTGGCCGGCGAAACAAGCGGCCAACCAAGCGGAACGGAAAGGAAACCAACCGCCAAAAGCCGTTCCAGGCCTTTACCACAACAGCGGTCACAACGCCTGCAAAGCGCATGACTACCCGGCCGATGGTAAAATAATAAGCGGAGAATCCCAGCGCTTCTCCAAAAAAGAGATAAAAACGAAGCCGTCCTTCCATCACAGCAAGGGCAAACAGGAATGTAAAGACTGCCGATGTAAGAAAAAACAGCAGGTCTTGGACAAAAATCCACCGCTTTCCCGCACGCATAACCAAGCGGGCGACTCGGTATACATCATAATACAGCCCCAGGAGGAATCCCATGCCGCAGGAGAGAAAAAGCTGGTTGAGCTGCTCCCCGATCGTTATCTCCACAGCCCCACCTTCTTACTTGAACAAGCGGCCGAAGAAACCTCCGGAGCGGGATTGTACGTCGGTATAGGTCAGGGATTGGATCATCCCTTCCAATGTCAGTTCTCCTGTTTCTATATTCAGGCGGTTGATATGCAGCCCTTCCCCTTTGACGGTCAGTTCCCCCATATCCGTATAGATAATTACCGTCAGCTCATCGAAGCTATCCACATCCGATACGCCCGAAACCGTCAGCGCGCGGCGATCTTCCAGAATCACATGATGCGGCATCTGCACTGTTGCCGCCGCTTTATTATCAGCCATCGCTACCGCTCCTTCACACAGAACCTTTTATCCCATGTCTATGTGAAAATAGGGACGGTTATACCTGCGCACGGACAAATTCCACACCACCGGTTCAGGGCAGCAGGCGGTACAGCAGGGCTGCGTCGTTTTTTGCCGCGTGTTCCTGCACCGAAACCACTTCAGCCTTCACCATACGGGCGCCCATTGTGATTTCCAACACGTCGCCTTCTTTCACATCGTAGGAAGCACGGGCCGGTCTGCCATTAACCAGCACCTTCCCAGCGTCGCACGCCTCGTTAGCGACAGTACGCCGCTTGATCAGGCGTGATACCTTTAAATACTTGTCAAGCCGCATATTGTTTCCCCCTTTTTCTTAAAACCGATAAAAATCGGGAAGCCGCCCGTGGGGGACGGCTTCCCGAAACCATAAACGTCGCCGAATTATTTCGCAACAGCGTCCTTAAACGCCTTGCCCGCTTTGAACACAGGCTGCTTGGAAGCCGGGATGATGATGGTTTCCTTCGTGCGGGGATTACGGCCGGTGCGCTCCTCGCGGGAACGGGTTTCAAACGTGCCGAAACCAACAAGCTGTACCTTATCGCCGGATGCAACAGCTTCCGTCACCGCTTCCAGGACGGCGGCGACCGCCTTCTCGGCGTCCTTCTTGGCCAGGCCGGACTTCTCGGCAACAGCAGCTACCAATTCAACTTTGTTCATCGTAATTAACCTCCATCGTTTTTATACACCAGCGGGTTTAACCGCGCATGGATTAAGATAGATAGCCGCTACCGTGCGGCATAGTCCTACTGGACGGTGCGCTCTTTCGCCAGCTCCCAGAGCCGGTCCAATTCTTCCAGCGGGGCGGACGCCATATCAATCCCTTGTTCTTTCGCCAGCTCCTCCACCACGGAAAAACGGCGGATAAACTTGTCGGACGCCAGGGTCAGCGCCTGCTCCGCATCGGCATGCAGGAAACGGGAAACATTGACCGCGGAAAAGAGCAGGTCGCCCAACTCCTCTTCCACTTCGGCGGTGTTTCCGCCGGCAATCGCCTGTTTGAGCTCCACCGTCTCACTGTCCAGCGCTTCCAGGGCGCCGGAAACATCCGGCCAGTCGAAACCCACCCGTTTTGCGCGGTTCTGCACCTTAGCGGCACGCATCAACGCCGGGAGGGAACGGGGGACGGCCCGCAGCAGATCCGCCTGCGTTTTACCGCCCTTGGTTTCCCGTTTGATGGCGTCCCAATTCTTCCACACCTGGGCGGAAGAATCGGCCGAAGCGTCGGCAAAAACATGGGGATGACGGACAATCAGCTTCTTAGCGATGCCGTCCACTACATCATCGAAGGAAAAATGCCCTTCTTCCTCTTCAATCCGGGAATGGAAAACCACCTGGAGCAGCACGTCGCCCAGTTCTTCCTTCAACCCTTCGGTATCATGGAGATTAATCGCCTCCACCGCCTCATGGGTTTCCTCCAAGAAATCGGAGCGGATGCTTTCATGCGTCTGTTCCCGATCCCAGGGACATCCCTCCGGTGAACGGAGCAGGCGCATGATTTCGAGCAAGTCTTCGATTGTGTACCGATCTTTGGGCGTAAACTGTACAGCCATGGTTATTTTCCCCGCTTTTATATCGGATTGGCCGTCTTATTCTCCCAAATCCAACCCGAACCAAAACTATATTACCCTATCCAATTACGTTTTTCAAGTATCTGTGCGATTTTTTCCCCTTTTGGCAACATTAGGATATCCTCTTTGGCAATGGCACGTGTCAGGAAAAGCGCAAAAACATATACCACAACCGCAACCAAAATAGCGATCACCACCGCTATCTTCGCGGAAATCCAAAGGCTGAGCAGTCCGTTTACCGCCCAAGCCGATGCACCGCAGATAAGCGACGCGATCAGGGGGCGGATAAAAATCATCCGCCAATTCAGCCGCACGCCCACCACTTTCCGCAAAGAGATTAAACTAAGCAGCACCATTACAATATAGCATGCCAGCGTGCTGTAAGCCGACCCCATGATATTCAGCTTCGGTTGCAGCACCAGCACGATGTTGAGCACCAGCTTCACCGCCCCGCCGACCAGCACGATCTTAGCCGGGATGTCCGCCCGCCCCATCGCCTGCAGCATGGAGTTAATCGGTGCGGTCAGGCAGATGAATACCACCGCAATCCCCAGCACCTGAAGCTGCGGGCCGGCGACGGACGCCGTCACCGGATTATACAGCAGGTTCAGGATGGGCTTGGCCAGCAAGGATAGCCCGATCCCCGAGGGCAGAGCCACCAGCAGGGTGATCCGCAGCACTACGGAGACCATCTTTTTGAGCTGGGGGCGGTTTTTCATCGCCCAGGCCGAGGTGATGACCGGCAGCGCGCTGATGCCGAGGGTCAAGGTGACGTTGGGTACCAGGTTCACATAAGTCATGGCAATGCCGCGGTTGGCGGTCAGGTACGCCAGGATATCGTTGGTGCCGCTGGCTTCGATCTGTGAAGCGTACAGCTCCCGGATCACGTCCCCGCTGTGTTCCACCACGACGGCCAGGCATTTTTGCAGGGATACTACGTCGATCAGGTTGGTAAGCTGGGTGGCGAGCGTCCCTAAAGCCACGGGGATGGCGAAAGCCAGCAAACGGCGGAATATCCGCCTGGGAGAATACGGCCGGGGCGAAGAAGCCAGTTCCGCCCGGGTGATCCCGCTGCCCTTGGCTTTATACCGCAACACCAGGTAAGCCAGCGAAACAAACGAACCGAAGGTTACGCCGATCATCCCGCCCGCCGCAATGTACGGCAGGCTAATCTCCAGCGCTTCGGACGCCGAAGCGGCAGCTTTGCCGTAGACCATGCCTCCGTTTTCAAACTGCCACTGCCCGAGTTGAAGCGCCCCCGCCGCCAAGCCAAGGCCGACCGCCAGCTTCCCCACCGCTTCGAGTATCTGCGAAATCGCGGTGGGATACATGTTGCGGGAGCCTTCGTATACGCCGCGATAAGCGGACACCATACAGCAGAAAAAGATCGAAGGCGCCATCATCAACATGGTGAGCATCACCGGCGGCATATGGACAAAACCGGGATATAGGAAAGCCGCTACAAACATGATGAGGGTGCCGACCGTACCGGTAACGAAAAATATCCGGTTGGCCACCCGGTGGATCACCCGGATATCACGGTACCGCCCTAGAGCGAGACTTTCCGATACCAAGCGGGACACAGCGATCGGGAAGCCGGCGGTGGATACAGTGTACAGCGGGATGTAGATATTATACGCCGCCTCAAAGTACCCGTACGCCGTTTCATTGATATTCTGCAACGGGATTTTGAAAAATAGGGCGCCGATGATCTTCGTCAGGATCGCTGCGACGGATAATATCAACGCCCCGTGCAGAAAGCTTTGTTTTTCCTGTTTCGCCAAGCGGGTCAGTCCTCTCGGGAAAATTTATCGCGCCAGGAGCGCTTTGACGCAGCGGTTAACACGGTAACGGATCCGTTCGATGTCCAGCGTTGGGAACTCACCGCCGCGATACAGCACCCGCCCGTTTACCACCGTCATTTCCAACGCGTCCGGCGACGCACTGAACAGCAGGTTCGTCAGCAGGCTGTGCCGGGGAGTCATGGAGGGGGCCCGTTCGTTGAGCACCAGCAAGTCCGCCCGGTATCCCTCCCGGATATCGCCGCAGTCCTCTCGCCCTTGGGCAAGGGCCCCCGCGCGGGTAGCCATATACAGTGCATCCGCCGCGGGCAGTGCGCAGGGATCCCTAGCGATGCCACGGGCCAGCAGGGCGGCCGTGCGGATTTCTTCCAGCAGGTCAAGGTTATTATTGCTTGCGGTGGAGTCAGTGCCGACGGCGACGGGTATCCCCATACGGCGCATATTCTCTACCGGCGCGATCCCGCTGCCGAGTTTCAAATTGCTCTGCGGGCAGTGCGCCACCGTCACGCCGTGTTCCCTTAAAATCTCCTGGTCGCTTTCCGTCACCCAAACGCAGTGGGCGGCGGTAACCGGACGATTGAACAGGCCTGCATCCCGCATCACCGCCGCGGGGGTTTTTCCGTGCCGGCCGACACAGGCAAGCTGCTCTTTCTGCGTTTCGGAGAGATGTGTCTGCACCCGCGTGCCGTACACGGCCGAAAACTCCGCCAATTCAGCAAGAAGCTTCGGGGTGGTAGTATACTCCGAATGGGGCGCGACGTCAACCCGAACACGGTCGGTGCGCAGCTCCCGCAGCGCTTCCAGAAGCCCTTTGGTTTCAAAAAACGATGGAAGTTCTTTCAATGATTTCTTATCATCCGTACAACGGATACTATGCCCTATATTTGCCTTGATACCGCTGGTGAACGCCGCCTGAGCTACCCGGTCGGAGAAAAAATACATGTCGGAAAAGGAAACCGTACCGGTAGAAAGCATTTCGGCAATGCCGAGCATCGTCCCCCAATATACATCGTCCCCCGTCATTTTGGCTTCGATTGGGAAAATCCTCTCCCGCAGCCAGCGATCGAGCGGCAGGTCCTCCCCGGACGCTCCCTCGCCGTATCCCCGCAGAATCGTCATGGCCGCGTGGGTATGGACGTTATACAGCCCTGGCATCAGCAGCCGGTCCTTCCCGGCTACCACTTCCCCCCAGTCGGCCGTGGGGACGGATTTGCCAATATACACAATCCGCCCATCCCGCACCGCAACCGTCCGGCCGGGAAGCAGGGTTCCGTCTGCCTGTAAAACGTCGATGTTGGTAAAGAGCATGCCGCCGCCGCCGCCTGTTATACTCATGTGGGCTACAGGACAGTCATTACCGCCTTTATCAAATTGCCAAAACGCTGCGCCGCGCCGGCTGCATTCATATTGACCTCCTCGTCGCTGATCACTGTGTCCGGCACCATCCCCGCCGCCAGGTTGGTGATGCAGGAAAGCCCCAGCACCTCCATCCCACACTGAGCAGCGGCCGTCGCTTCCATTACGGTGGACATTCCTACCGCGTCGCCGCCTAAAAGGCGGATAGCGCGGATTTCGGCCGGGGTCTCAAACTGTGGTCCGGGCATGTAAAAGTATACCCCTTCCCTCACGGCGATCCCCATTTCATCCGCACACCGATGGGCAAGGTCGCGGAGACGGGGCGAGTAAACCCGGGTCATATCAAAAAAACGGGGACCGAAAAGAAAGCGTTCTTCGCCGCGGGCCGGGCTGCTTGCCCCCAGTTGGATATGGTCGGCGATCAGCATCAGATCCCCTACCCGATATTCCAAGTTCACACCACCCGCAGCGTTTGTCAAGATTAAAACCTTTACGCCAAGCAGCTTCAGCACCCGCACATAATACGCAACCGTTTCCGCGTCGTACCCTTCATAATAATGGAAGCGACCGGAAAACAGCAGCGCCCGGCAACCGTTCAGGCTCCCCGCCGTGAGGATTCCCGCATGGGATGGGACGGTGGAGCGGGGAAACCCCGGTATTGTCGAATACGGTATACGTACCGCGTCCACCACCTCGTCCGCCAGCCTTCCCAAGCCGGACCCCAGGACCAGAGCTACCGGAGGGATAAAGGGCAGCTTGTCCTGCAGATAAGCGGCACTGCGTTCGTATTGCTCCACCGGGATCATGAATCCTCCCCCTTATCTTCATGCTTTATAATAAACAGGGCGGTAAACCGTACCGCCCTGTTTATTCACCGCTCTCGCCTTAATTCGAAAGCTTCACGCCGCAGCGCTTGCAGTATACGGCGTCGTCCGCATTCTGCGCACCACAGTTTTTGCAAGTGACCTGGTTGCGGTACTCGTCTATTTTCGCCCGCACCTTCACCAGTTCCGCGTACCGTTCGTCCAGCTTCAGGCAGCAATCGTCCAGCTTGCCGGCCACATCGGCATCTTCTTTCCGGGATTCGTAAACAAGCCGACCCAGCCCTTCCAGCATAGCGGCAATATCCTTTTCCATTTCCGCCGCCTGCAGCTTCAAACGGGTCACTTCGATCATTTCGCTCGTCTTCTTCCCTGCCGTTTCCGCTACGCTTTTCGCCTTGGAAAACACATCGTCAAACGTTGTCATATCGCATCCTCCTTGATCAATCAAGCACTAATCGAACCACTAAACGCGGTATACCGTCCTACGATCCGCGGCGCTATCATCCGCCATCTATTTCCATTATACCTCAGTTTTCCCGTTTTGACAACCGCAAGCGCGCCGATTCAGTAGGAAACGCCATCCCCGACAAACTCCCGGAGCAGGGAATCCCGCGGCATCGCGTCCAAGGACACCGGTTCAAACCGCTCGAGCTTAGAGACCAGTCTCGCCGCCATGGCCGCGTGGGGGCTATCCGGCGGCACCGCTTTCAGCGAGGGCAGCAGCAGCGGTGCGAACACGCAGGATTCGTACGCATGGGTGGTATCCACTAGATAGTCCGCCGTATCCACGTAGGGAAACATATACTCGTTTTCCCCCCGTACCACCTGCGGCCACATGCCGAGCGTATTTTCCACCGGGCTGCCGCGGAACCGTTCATCCCGCAGCAGGCGGCGAATCAGCCGCAATTCCCGCCGGGCGACCAATTTGTCGCTTCCATCATAAATCGGGGTTACCGTGTTGACGAAGATCTTGAACAGGTTTTCGCTGGGGAGATGCCGTTCAAAATACGGGTTGATTGCATGAATCCCTTCAAAAATCACCACGGAACCGGGCTGGATACACAGTTCCCGTGTCTCTTCCGCCGGTTTTCCCGCCTGAAAATCGAAGCGCGGGATTTCGGCACATCCTTTTTGGAGTAAGTCCCTCATACAAGTCTCCAAGGTATCCAGCCGGAGCGCTTCCAGCGTCTCGTAATCAAACGAGCCGTCCGGCAGCCGCGGCGCCTGCTCCCGCCCGCGGTAAAAATCGTCCATCGAAATCGTGTGGGCGTCCACGTCCATCTCCCGCAGCCGGTCGCGGAGCATCAGCGCGGTGGTCGTTTTTCCCGAAGAACTCGGCCCGGACAGCATCACCAGGCAGTGGCTGTCAAAACCCACCGCGAGAAAACGCGCCAGCGCGTCGATTTCCCGCTGATAGCGTTCGTTTTCGCTCTGCGCGAAGCCTTCGGGATCCACCTTGGCAAAACGATTGATTTCCTCCAGTTTCAGCGTCCGCTTATGAAAATTCTGTTTCACTCTCCCACCACCTTCCAAAACGGCGTCACCACCGGTTATGGCTCCTATCGGCTATATCCGTATAAGATTCCTAACGACATCCTATGCCGCGCCGCTTCCTCTGTTGACACATTTATACATCCACTATTGGCATTTCAGCATAGAATATGCAACCGGCAGCGTAATAGCGCTTTTTCTCCAATGTTTCCACAAGATTGGATTTATCATAGCATATAATTTGGAAAAAGGGCAAGCGGGGAAAAGAAAACAATTCATGAAGATTTTGCCCGATCCCCGTTCTGAACAAAACTCCCAGGCGGCCTTCGTAAATCCAAAATACGGAACCGCCCCCTTTGAAAAGGGACGGTTCCACCTTCCTGTTTTTCAGCGCAGACATTTTTGCAAGGTTATCCGATATGCGGAACATACCGCTCATAAAAATCCATAATCCCCTGCTTGCGCTCCATCAATTCTGCAAAGCGGCGGTTATATTCATAGGGGAACTTGAAATTGAAAATCCGCTCAATATACTCGCCGCCGGGCTGTTTGAGCTTAGTCACCGCCCCGGCGCCGCAAGCCAAGATCGTATGGGTTTCGTCCATGATATAAACGTTATACAGCCCTTCGCTGCCCGGTCTGGACCAACCGACATTTTCCATATTCCCCACCGCGCGGCTCTGCCGGTAAAGATAATACGGATGATAGCCTTCCTCCCGCAGGCGGCGGCCGCTGTAATCCACCATCCGCACCGCTTCGTGCCCGCCGTCATATTCCGCTCGGCGGTGGATAACCAGGTTCGACGCCCGCTTCATCGCCAGCGTATGTACCGTCACACTTTCCGGGACCAAGGCCAGCACCCCGTCCAGGCTCCTCTGGAAGCCGGCGTAATCGTCCCCCGGCAGGCCGGCGATCAGGTCGACGTTGATGTTGTCCAGTCCGCAGCGGCGCGCAAGGGCAAACGCTTCAAAAAACTGCGCCGCCGTATGCCGCCGGCCGATTGTCTCCAGCACGGTATCCTGCAGGGTCTGGGGATTGATGCTCACCCGGGATGCCCCTTCCGCTTTCAGCGCGGCGAGCTTTTCCTCGGTAATAGTGTCCGGCCGTCCGGCTTCCACGGTATATTCCCGCAGGTGCGAACAGTCGAACGAGCGGGAAACCGTGCCGAGCACCCGGCGGAGCTGCTCGGCGGAAAGCGTGGTCGGGGTACCGCCCCCCATGTACACCGTCTCCAGCCGCAGCCCTAACTGTAAAGCGATTTTGCCTGTCAGCTCTATCTCTTCGCACAGGCGGTCAACATATTCCGGGATCAGCTTGGCCGCACGCTCCACCGTGTGGGAGACAAACGAACAATAGTCGCAGCGGGTCGGACAGAAGGGAACCGACAGGTACAGGCTGAAAGAATCCGGACGGGAAAGCGCCAGCAGCTTGTTTTCTTCCCGCAGCGTGTCCAGGCAGAGCGCCGTTTTTTCGGGGCTGACCAGAAGCTCTTGCTCAAACCAGCGGATCGCCGCTTCTTCTCCCTGCTGTCCGATTATCCGGCGGAGGAGCTTGACCGGCCGAACACCGGTGACGGCACCCCAACGAAGGGAAAAGCCAAACAGCTTTACAAACAGCGTATACAAAAGGACGGCAAGCCGGCGCTCGCATTCCTTATCGTAATTGGGCAGCCCATTGTCCACCTGCGCCTGCGCCATTTCCCGCCAATCCTCCAGAGACAGTTCTGCGGTCAGGATGGTATGTTCTTCCCCCTTATGTAAGGAAGTAACGGCATGGACGCCTTCCGCTTCCTCATTCACTTTTACCGCTTCCTGGGGCAGGAACAGGCGGCAGATATTTTCCATCTCATAGCGGTAGGCGTGGCCAACCAAATCCAGTCTCATAGCAGCGATAAATACGGATTGCCGGAACGTTCCTTATCCAGCGTGGTTGCCGGACCGTGGCCGGGCAGCACCGTATATTCTCCTTCCAGTTTGCTCAAGCGATGCAGCGATTCCCGCAGCATGCCTTCATCCCCGCCGGGAAAATCCGTACGCCCGACACCGCCAGCGAAGAGAGTATCTCCCGTCAGCAGCGCGTCCCCGCAACGGTAACAGCAGCTTCCGGGCGTATGGCCGGGGGTAGCGATCACTTCCAGCCGCAGTTTCCCTACGGTCAAAATGTCCCGATCCTCTACTAGGCGATCTGGACGTAAAGGCGTCTTGCTTTTCTCCTGCAGCCATTGCAGCAGGCTGCGGGACGGGTCCGTCAGCGCGGCTTCGTCCCCTTTCGGGATCCACAGCGGCGCGCCGGTTGCCGCCTGGACCTCATCCGCCGCCAGCATATGGTCGAAATGGACGTGGGTGAGCAATACCGCCTGAACCTTGAGTTGTCTCCGGTGGATTTCCTCTAAAATCCGCTCCGCGTCCCCGCCCGGGTCAACCACGGCCGTGTTTTTCCCTTCGTCAAAAAGCAGATAACAGTTGGCCTGCAGGGGGCCGACCGGCAGAGTCAATATCTCCATACGATTACCATTCCTTTGTATTCAGCATCAGCGTAACCGGGCCGTCGTTTTCCGCGAAAACCCGCATATCCGCCCCAAAAACGCCGGTTTCCACTGTCTGTACCCCTGCCCGGCAAAGCCGGTCCACAAAGGTACGGAACAGCGGCTCCGCCGTTTCCGGGCGGGCGGCGGCCAAAAACTCCGGCCGACGGCCATGGCGGCAATTGCCGCAGAGCGTAAAATTTGGGATCAGCAGGATTTCTCCCCCGATATCCAGAACCGAGCGATTCATTTTCCCTTGTTCATCACTGAAAACGCGCAGGGCGGCTACCTTACCGGCCAGCTTTTCCGCCTGTTCCGAACCGTCGCCCTCTTCCACGCCGAGGAAAAGCAGGATCCCCCGCCCAATTTTGCCGACGGTTTCCCCCTCCACGGAAACGGAAGCGGAAAGAACCCGTTGATATACCGCGCGCATCGGCTAGCCCCCTTTCCTTCACCTTTTCTCACCCGCCGCCATGCGGGCAGTCCTCTAGTTCCCGTGTCCCGCGCGGGTGATTTTATAAATCCCCTCGATGCGGGAAAGGCGGGTGATGACGGTCTGTAAATGTTCCACACTGTTCACGCCCACCGTCACGCTCATCACCACTTCGTTGTCCTTCGGTTCCCGGGCGCTGATCGCGTGGATCATCACATGCATCGCCGCAAGCTGGGTGGTAACGTCCGCCAGCAGGGCATGCCGGTTGCGCGCCTCAATGGACAGCGTCGCTTTGAATTCGTTGCGCACGCTGTCCTCCCAATACACGGAAACCCAGCGTTCCGGCTCCGCCGCTTGGGAAATATCCTTCGGTACGTTGACGCAGTCCCGCTTGTGGATGGACACGCCGTAGCCGCGGGTGATAAAGCCGATGATATCGTCCCCCGGCACCGGGTTACAGCAGCGGGCGAATTTCACCAGACAGTTGTCCATATCGTCGATAATGACGCCGCCGTTGTTGTGATGCGGCTTAGAAGCGGTGACAGCGGTTTCGGGCTGGATGTTTTCGGCTTTCAGCAGCTTGAGGTAATCCTCTTTGATCCGGGGCATGATACGGGATAAGAGGATACCTCCGTACCCGATCGCCGCGTAAAAATCCTCCACCGATTCGCAGTGCTGCTTGGCGCTTTCGTCTTCGATAAAGCGCTCCATCTTCTCATCGGGAAGCCGGATCCAATGGCGGGCCAGCTCCTTTTCCAGCTCCTGACGGCCGGTTTCGATGTTTTCCTCCCGGCATTCTTTTTTAAACCAGGCGCGGATCTTGTTGCGCGCTTCGCCGGTTTTCACGATATTCAGCCAGTCGCGGCTGGGGCCGTGCCCCTGGGCCGAGGTGGTGAGCACCTCCACGATCTCGCCGGTTTTCACTGTATAATCAATCGGCACCATCCGGCCGTCCACCTTGGCGCCGATCATCCGGTTGCCAACGGCGGAGTGGATGGCGTAGGCAAAGTCGATCACCGTCGCGCCCACCGGCAGGGTAATGACGTCGCCCTTAGGGGTGAAGACGAACACATCGTCGGAAGAAAGGTCGGTTTTGATCGAGCGGACGATGTCCTCCGCATCGTCCACATCCTTCTGGTTTTCAATAAACTGGCGCACCCACGCCAGGCGTTCCTCCAGCTTATCCTTCCGCTGGATGCCGAGTTTGTATTTCCAATGCGCCGCAATGCCGTATTCCGCGGTATAGTGCATTTCCCAGGTGCGGATCTGCACTTCGAAAGGGATCTTCTCCTTGCTGATCACGGTGGTGTGCAGCGACTGGTACATGTTCGCTTTCGGGGTGGAGATATAATCTTTGAAGCGGTTAGGGAGCGGGCGGAACATATCATGTACCACGCCCAGCACATTATAACAGTCGTTGACCGTGTCCACAATCACCCGCACCGCATACACATCATAAATCTCATCGAACGATTTCCCCTGCATATACATCTTCCGGTAAATCCCGGTAATGCTCTTAATTCGCCCCGAAATATAGCAGTCGATATGAAGGCTCGCAAGCTTTTCCGTCAACCGCTGCTTGATGCTTTCGAGAAAAGCGTTCCTCTCCCCTTCGCGTAAGGCAAGCGCGTCCTCGATTTCCTTATAGGCGATGGGGTCCAACGTACGCAGAGAGAGGTCTTCCAATTCCTCCTTCACCGCGCGGATACCGAGACGATGGGCCAGCGGCGCGTAAATATCCATCGTCTCCTTCGCGGTATCCCGCCGTTTCTGGTCCGGTTTATACCGGATGGTCCGCATATTGTGCAAGCGGTCGGCCAGCTTGATGATAACCACCCGGATATCCTGCGCCATCGCCAGCAGCATTTTCCGGACGTTTTCGGCCTGCTGCTCTTCCCGGGTAGAAAACGGGAGCTTGCGCAGCTTGGTAACGCCGTCCACCAGCGCCGCTATCTCCGGCCCGAATTCCTTCACAATGTCCGCTAACTCCAGCGGCGTATCCTCCACCACATCGTGGAGCAGGGCGGCCACAATGGTATCGGTGTCCATCCCCAGTTCCACCAGGATTTTCGCCACCATCAGGGGGTGGATCACATATTCTTCCCCCGAGGAGCGGAATTGCCCGGCATGGGCGCGGCAGGCCGTGGCGACCGCCCGGTCAATGATATCCATATCGTAGGGCTTGCCGGTTTTTTTAATGAACTCCCGCAGTTCCGCAACCGCTTCGTCCTTCTCCATTTTCGGCTCTTCCGGAAACTCCGGGAAGGGCGAGCTTAACAGAGCCGCTGCGTTTTCTTCCGGCTTTCCCTCCGTGGTTTTCTCTTTTTCCGGTTCCATATTGACGACCATTCCTTTCCTGCAGGTAAGGGTGAAAAAGGACGTATGCTCTCCCTACCTGTTTGCCAACGAATGGAGATACTGCAAAATCGGCGTGTCCTCCAGATTCACCTTTCCGGCGACGGGCAACAGCGTCAGTTTGAGCGAATCGCCGGAATCGGCCAGCTCGATCAGCCCGGCCTGCCGCAGCGTTTCCAACGCCACCCGCAGACGTATATAGGATATCCGCGGCTGCTCTAAAAAATAACACAATTGTTCCAGCGCTCCGCTCCATTCTTTTTTTCCGCGGAGATACCGGTACACCCGCTCCAGTTCAGCGCGTTCCGGCATAAAGGCCGCCGCCTGCTCCGGCGCCGTTTCCTCGCGCAGAATGCCGTCGAACTGCTGCAGCGCAAGGATCAATTCCTCCTGATCCAGCTCCCCCCCCCGGTTTTCCTTCGCCAGCACCGTAGGCGAAACGACGCCGCGGTATTCGTTGCGCTCCAGCGTCACCGCCAGGTTGAGGACCTGCCCGCATTCAAACGGGAATTCCGCGTACGGCGTGCCGAACTTGAGCACGGACAACCGTACATCGTCCCGGGAGACGGACATACGGACATGCTTGCCACCCGAAAGCGGCGTAACGTTGTCCAGCCGCATCTGGAAAAGCCCGAAAACCGGCGACGGATTTCCCGCTCCTACCGGTTCCAACGCTTTGAGCAGGTTCAATTTTTCCACGTCCACCTGCGAAGGGCGAAGCTTGAAATCCAACCGCAACTCCGGCACCGGCATCAGCGGATACCGCTCGGCGGCGTACTGATTGATCTTTTCCCGGAAAGCGGGGATATCGCTGGCGTGCAGACCCACGCCGGCCGCCAGTTCATGCCCGCCGAAATGGGTCAGGATATCCGCGCAGGCAGAAATCGCGTTGAACAGCGAAAAGCCTTTAACGCTGCGGCCGGAACCCTTGGCCTCGCCGTCCCGAACGGAAATCAGGACACAGGGCTTGCCGTACCGTTCCAACACCCGCGCCGCGATAATCCCCACCACACCGGGATGCCAGCCTTCCCCTTCTATTACCAGCACCCGGTCGGCCAGAAGGCGCGGCTCCCGCTGCAGTCGTTCCATCACTTCTTTGAGGATGCCGCCCTCAGTCGTCTGCCGGAGGACATTGCACTGCTGGATCTCCTCCGCCAGTGTTTCGGCCACTTCCGGCTGGCTAGTAAGCAGAAGCCGGGCCGCCTGCCCGGGCGATGACATCCGCCCGGCGGCGTTGATCCGTGGAACTAAAGTAAACACCACATTGGCGGAGGAAAGTTCCTTTCCTTCCACCCCCGCCGCTTTGGCCAAGGCGGTTAAGCCGGGCCGTTTCTTTTCGTTGAGGATCCGCATCCCCGCCCGTACCAACGCGCGGTTTTCCCCATACAACGGCATAACGTCGCCCAAGGTGCCGATGGCCACCAAGTCGCCAAAACGTTCCAGCACCGGCGCCGCGTCCCCTTCCAAAGCGCAGGCCAGCTTAAAGGCGACTCCCACCCCGGCATAGTCCTTGAAGGCGCTGCCGCAATCGGGACGGTGCGGATCCACCACCGCTACCGCCGGCGGCAGCATTTCCTGCGGCTGGTGGTGGTCGGTAACCACCACGTCGATCCCCAAAGCCGCGGCGTAAGCCACTTCCTCCACGGCGGCGATCCCGTTATCCACGGTGATAATCAGCTTCACGCCCTGCTGGTGAAGGGCATCGATACTCTCCTTATGTAGTCCGTATCCTTCCTTTTCCCTGTCGGGGATGTAGTAGGAAACGTCGGCTCCTTTTTCGCGGAGATAGGTATATAAAAGCGCGGTAGAGGTAACGCCGTCCGCGTCGTAGTCCCCATAGACCGCCATGGTTTCCCGTTGATCCAGGGCGCGGCCGATCCGTTCCACCGCCGCGTCCATATCCGCAAAACCGAACGGGTCGTCCGCAATCTCTCCGCCGAGTAGGAAGTCCGCGGCGGATTCTGGATCGGTAATCCCACGGGTGACGAGCAATAATGCCAGGAAGGGATTGATCTCGCAGTCCTCCGCCAACTGCGCCGCCGTCTCCTTATCCAGCGGCGGCAAAACCCAGCGTTTGATCCCCATAACCCCTATCCGTCCTTTCCCCTGTAACCCCTTTGGCAGCCTCACTTTTCTTTTTAAACGATACATCGGCCGCGAATTGCCGTTTTGGGCGTATATTCCCCTAAGGGAAATCCGAAGCGCCACCCCACGGGAACTTGGCCACCGTCTATCCAGCTATCTTACCGTTTGCGGAAATTGGTCTTTGGAGCCAATACCGCCATTTACTGACCAGATTTGACAACACGATAGTATAGTATAGCATTTTTCAGCCGCATATTCAACCATTCCCGCCGTTCTCTTTGTGATATCAATGGATAATCCTATAAAAATAGTGGTTCCATCCCGCATTAGCGGGATGGAACCATCCGTTTACGAAATTTCGCCTAAATCGACCGGTTACTGTATGGTCAAATAAATCTCGTAGCCATCCGTTTCTTCCGGGCCATAATACACCCAAACATTGTTGTAACCGTTGACCTGCACATCCACCTTCAGGGGAACTGCTCCCGTCGCCTCGATGCCTTCCACATCCACGATTACCGACAAATCGGATGCGGTGATCTGATCCAGCGTATCGGCCGGCCCGATCAAACGAATATCCTTGATTGTCTGCCGAGATATTGAAACCCTTCCATCCGGGTCGTTAACCACGGTGATATTGCTGGAGGTCAGCGGCAGGTCGAGCATTTTCTGTCCAAACCCATCCATCGCAAATTCCACCGTCACCTCCGTGGTGCCGTCCAGCACGAGGATCCCTTGCGGAACGTTGAGCGGAATGGTTTTTTTGTTATCCCCAATCCCGATGTGTCGGAAATCGAACACGCCGAGATTCTCAACACTTTTTACAAAGGCATCCACACGCTCGGGCGTTCCCACCACCTCAATCGAAGAGGGGCTGATCGTGTAGAAACTGCCGTTTCCCTCATACGCTTTCGGCAGATTGGACAAGGTATACTCAAAATCCACTACGCGGTGGACATTGACCGGCACGGTTACCGTAACCCCGGAACCGGTCATTCCCTGGAAAGTACAATATTTCATGTCGACCTCATTGCCGTCCGCGTCCAGTGCCACCAACTCCGCATCAAAAGCGGTAACCTCGGAAATCGCCGAGGGCTTGAGGATTTTCGCCTTGATCGAAGCGATTTTGCTCACTACGGTTTTCGGCCCTTCGACATATACAGAGCCGTCTTCCAGGCCCGGCGCTTCCACCACCGGCGCACCGAGCTGTACATCCACCCCTTCCTTTACCGAGATACCGTCGATATCCGCCTCGATTTTCATAGCGGAACTAGTCATGGGGTGGTCGCAGTATACCTGTACCGCCTGGGGATAGACCGAAACGATTTCATAATCGGTGACTGCGCTATTGCGTACCACGCCCAAGCGGACTGTCGAATTACCAGCGCCTCGCACATCGCTGTAATCATACGTCACTTTTAAATCGTTTTCCTTCAAATTGTAGATTTTCGCGCGGGACCCGCGGACCTCCACCTTAATCGACTGGGAAGCCCCCTCGTAGATTTTTAGCCCGTCGGCTTCCGCGTAGCTGCCGGCGAGATCCATACTGGTGGTCAGTGTCATGGTACGGATCTCCAGATTGCTGTCGTTGTAGACCACGGAAGCCCAGATGGCAACCGCAGCAACCGCGGAAAAAACAATCATTAGCTTATTATTATGCAGCAAACGGTTTAACGCAAATTTTCCCTTCGCCATACGCTGTCCTTCCTTTCTCGCTTTTCGAAGCCGGTGGATTATTTATCATCCGACTTCTTCTTCCTGCGGAAAGGTCCGATCGGTTTCCGCTCTCCATCCTTGTCCCGGCGGGCGCGGTCCCAGAGAATGCCGTTTTCCAGCGCGACGCGCAGGGCCTCCGAACTAAAATTGCGTTTCAGCTCGCCCCCTACTGCCATAGATACCGTACCGGTTTCTTCCGACACGATTACCACTAGCGCGTCGGAGTTCTCGCTCATCCCCACGCCGGCGCGGTGACGGGTGCCGAGTTCACTGCTAATCTGCAGGTTATCGGTCAGCGGGAGAATACAGCCCGCCGCGTATACCTTGCCGTCCCGCATGATCATCGCCCCATCGTGCAGGGGAGCCTTATTGAAAAAGATGTTGCCAATGAGTTCCGGCGTAGGATCCGCGTCCACCACGGTGCCGGAATTGATGATTTCCCCCAGCTTGGTGTTGCGTTCAAAAACGATCAGCGCGCCCATTTTCTGCCGCTGGAGCGTTTCCACTGCGGTGCAGGTCGCGGAAATCGCCCGCTGCCAGCGCTTGGTTTCCGCCTCCGCTTCCTCTTCCCGCATACCGAACAGGTTGATATTGCTGATGCGGGAATGTCCAACCTGTTCCAGCGCCCGCCGGATTTCCGGCTGGAAAATGATAATCAATACAATCAATATATTGTCAAACACCGTTTTGAGAAGATAATGCATAGTCTTCAGGTCAAGCAGGGAAGCCGACAAAAAGGCCAGAGCAAAGATAAGGATGCCTTTTAAAAGCTGTTCCGCGCGGGAATCGCGCACCAGCTTGATTACGCTGTATATGACAAAAGCAACCAGGGCGATATCCAGCGTATCGCGAATCCAATGATAGGAGTCAAAAAACGCGACGATCGCTTCCCAGGCCTGCACAAAAAAATCCGCCATCTTCTTTCTTCCTTTCGGAGCCTGCACAGCAATGCGTATAACCCAGTTTTGCATAGGGATATACCATCTTATACACCCTATTTTATTATTTTAGCATACTCTCTAATTATTGCAATCCTTTTCTTCCTTTTCGGTTTTTGTAAATTTTCCATTCTATCCCAAGCATTTCTCTTGCCAACGGCTGTGGAACGTGATAAAATCCGATTACACCTAGGCAAAGAATAATCCATAACAAACGTTTTTTCCATTGTAGGTGATGTTGTGTTGGATACCGTGCTGGTCCGGCGGGAAAATTTGTGAAGATTACGACGCTGTATATTCGGTGGTGAAAGAAGCTTTTTTCCATGCCGAACACAGCGACGGAAACGAACAGGACCTAGTGGCCGCGCTGCGCAAAAACGATGCCTTTGTTCCAGAATGCTCGCTGGTAGCGGAAATCGACGGAAGGGTCGTCGGCTATATATTGTTCACAGAGGTGGTTATCGGTGACAGCACCGCGCTGGCACTCGCCCCTCTCGCCGTGCTGCCCGCCTATCAACGGCAGAGGATCGGCTCCGCCCTCATCCGGGAAGGCCACCGTATCGCCGCAGAAAAAGGATACCCATATGCGGTTGTCCTGGGAAGCGAACGGTACTATCCGCGTTTCGGCTACCTCCCCGCTGCGCGCTTCGGTATCCGGGCGCCGTTCGACGTCCCTTCCGAAAATTTTATGGCGATCCCATTGAGGGAAAACGCCACAGCTGTACAAGGTACCGTGCAATACGCGAAAGAATTTGGGCTTTAACGGTTGGCTGTTATCGCACCAGCATCTTTTGGCGTATTTCCTTCTTTCATCATATACGCTTTCCCCTGACGGTCAATCCAATGATGGTAAAGCAGAATCCTTTTGACAAAGTTATTCATAAATGATCACTATTGCTGTGCACATATACCCTTACGGGTAAGGGAGGAAATGGTATGAAGCAATGTATGGATGCCGACAATCTGCATCGGCGACTGAAAAAAATCATCGGCCAGGTCCAGGCGATCGACCGGATGATTGACGAAGACGTCCCCTGCGAAGACATCCTGTCGCAGCTCAACGCGGCCAAGTCCGCCCTCCACAAATGCGGGCAGGTGGTCCTGGAAGGGCATATCCAGCACTGTGTCCGGGACGGCATAGAACATGGCGACGCCGACAAAACCATTGCCAACTTTACAAAAGCCGTGGAGCGCTTTTCAAATATGGGATAACCGAAGAGGAATCAGGCGGCAGCAGCGGCCTGATTTTTGTTTAGCGTCTTTACAACATATACCCGTATAGGTATAATGATGCCGATACCCCGAGCGGTACAAGGAGGCGTAGAGATGAAATCCCTGGAAAAACTTCTGGAATGGGGCGGAATCAAACGGGATATTGCCTTTCTCGTGATAAGCGGGCTCGCGCTGATGCTGAGCCTTATGCAGCTCCCCTTTCCTTTTAACCCGGCCTGGGTCGCTATTCTTTTATGCGGTGTACCGATTGTACTAGAAGCCGTTATCGGGCTGGTAACGGCATTCGATATCAAAGCCGACGTATTGGTATCCATCGCTTTGGTTGCCGCCGTCTTCATCGGGGAAACCTTTGCGGCCGGCGAAGTGGCGTTTATTATGCAGCTCGGCGCTTTGCTGGAAGAACTAACGGTGGCAAAAGCAAGGACGGGGATTGAAAAGCTGGTCCATTTGACCCCCCGCACGGCGAGGATCGTAAACAACGGGCGGGAAACGATGGTTCCCGCCGAACAGGTAAAGGTGGGCGACCGGCTCCGCGTCCTGCCAGGTGAAACCATCCCGGTGGACGGCCGGATTGTTTCCGGGCAAACCTCCATTAACCAGGCGGTGATGACGGGCGAGTCCCTACCCGTGGACAAACGGGAAGGGGACGAGGTCTCCAGCGGCACGGTAAACCAATATGGCTCGTTCGACATGGAAGCGACAAAGGTCGGGGAAGACAGCTCCATCCAGCGTATGATCCGCCTTGTCCAGTCGGCGGACGCGGGAAAAGCCAAAATCGTTGGTCTGGCCGACCGCTGGGCCACCTGGATCGTCGTCATCGCGCTGGCCGCCGCCGGGCTGACCTGGCTGATAACCGGCGAAATCATCCGCGCCGTCACGATTCTTGTCGTATTTTGCCCCTGCGCGCTGGTGCTTGCCACGCCGACAGCCATTATGGCGGCCATCGGGAACGCCACCAAGCACAGCTTCCTTGTGCGAGAGGGCGACGCGCTGGAACGGCTGGCCAAGGTGACGGACGTCGCCTTTGATAAAACCGGCACCCTCACCTACGGCACTCCGAAAGTAGTCGCTGTCAAAAGCGTATCCGAAGCCGTTTCCGAAGAAGACCTGTACGCCCTGGCTGCCGGCGCAGAAGCCCGTTCGGAGCACCCGCTGGGCAAGGCGATTGTCCTCTGCTATCAACAGTACGCGCAGAGAAACGCCCCCATCCCCCAAAAATTCACGATGCTGCCCGGCCGGGGCGTAAAAGCGGAACTTTCGGGAAATACGGTTCTCGCAGGCAATCGGGAACTGCTGAAAGAAAACGGAGTGGAATGGAACATGCAAGCCGCCGGAGAATACCTTACGCAGGGCTGTACGGTCACCTATATCGCCGTCAATGGAAAAGCCGCCGGGTTTATCGCCCTGGCAGACACGCTTCGTGCCGAGACACCCGTAATGATTGCGGAAATAAAGCAAGCCGGCGTGGTTCCCGTGTTACTGACCGGGGATCACAAAAACGCGGCGAAGCAAATTGCCGGCCAACTCACCGTTACCGAGCTGTGGGCCGACTGCCTGCCGGAGGATAAACTGCGGTACATCGAGATTGCCCAGAAAAACGGGAAACCGGTCTGCATGATCGGCGACGGGATCAACGACGCCCCGGCGCTGAAAAAGGCGTATGTAGGTATCGCCATGGGCGGCGTCGGGAGCGATATCGCCATGGACGCCGCCGACATCGTTCTCGTGAACGACGACATCAAAGAACTGCCGCACCTGCTACTGCTTTCCAAACGGATGGTGTTCACCATAAAATGCAATTTAACCTTTTCCATGGCGCTGAATTTCGTTGCGATCATTTTAGCGATCACCGGCGTGCTCAATCCAGTGGTCGGCGCGCTGGTGCATAACGCCGGGTCGGTTTTCGTCATTGTGAATTCCGCCCTGTTGCTGAAATGGCGGAAAAGGCGGCGGACGGACCGGTCTCGATAGCTGGAATGCCGTCTCTACATCTTTTACTACGCTTCCCCCTTGACCGTTTTTCTTAACCTAACGATAAAAAAGACATGGGTCGGATGACCCATGTCTTTTTTATCGTTAGGCAGTTAGGCAGAGTGCTTGACAGTACGGGAATGCGGTGCCAGCTCATCCGACACCGGTCGAACTGCGGGAATGCGCTTCGTTCCAAAGGGCTCGGCAGACACGCTCAATTTCATTCTGCGTGGTAAAAACGGACGGGGCGAAACGTACCGTTCCGGTGTCCAGTGTACCGAAATGGCGGTGGGCGCTCGGCGCACAGTGCAGCCCGGCCCTACAATAAATACCGCGCTGATCCAGCGCCCGCGCCACCTCTTCGCTCCGACGGCCTTCCATATTCAGCGATACAACCGGCGCGGCGTGTTGGATATCGGGCCGCGGCGTGTACAGGTTGATCCCCCGCATATCCGCCACCCGGTCGTAAAAATACCTCATCAGCCGGATTTCCCGTCCAGCGATTTCGTCGATGCCCCGCTCCCGTACAAAACGGACGCCCGCCCGAAGGCCGCAAATCCCGACAGTGTTCAGCGTACCGCTCTCCAGCCGGTCCGGTAGTTCGTCCGGCTGCTGAAGTTCTAAGGACTGGCTACCTGTCCCCCCTTCTATGAAGGAGGGCAACATGTGGTTGCTGTTGCACAACAGCGCACCGATGCCCATGGGTCCATATAAGGATTTATGGCCGGGTATACAGAGGAAATCAATATTATCCTGTTGCATATCGATGGGGAGTACGCCGGCGCTCTGGGCGGCATCCACAATGAAAGGCAAGCCGTGACGATGGGCCATGGCGCCGATTTCCCGGATGGGCAGTCGGACACCGAAGACATTGGACGCATGCGTACAGACAATACCGCGGGTTTCCGGGGTGATACACCGTTCGAATGCCGCGACCGTCGCCGGGATATTGCCGGGGGTTACTACGGCGATATCGTAAACCGGCGCGTCCGGCGACAGCGCATGAAGGGGCCGCATAACGGCGTTGTGCTCCAGATCGGACACCACCATCCGCCCGCCGTCTTTCATCAGCCCTTTGAGAACAATATTGAGCGCCATGGTACAATTTTGTACAAACACTACGTTCACGGGATTCTCCAGATGGAAAAATTCGGACAGCGTCTCTCGGCAGCGGAATACCTCTTCAGATGCCGCTAACCCCATGCTGTGGCCGCTGCGCCCGGGATTTGCCCCGTATATAGTCATCGCCTGCTGAACAGCGCTGCGTACTACCGCCGGTTTCGGCCATGTTGTGGCGGCGTTATCAAGATAGATTTGTAAATCTCCCTTTCCTGCATAAGCCATCGCTTTTCGCTTCCTCCTTTCTCCAAAGATTCCATTGCCTACTGCCCCCTTGAAAACACGCCTTTAATCCTCCCATTGCTTGCTGCGTATACGGATCCCGGACGAAACCAGAAGCCGTTCCGCCCGATCTCCTTCTTTGTTCACGGTGATACTGTAGCCGCAGCCGTTGTTTCCGTTGGCGTCGATGGTACGCCCGACATACGCGCGAATTCCGTTATGCTCCAACAAGGATTTCCCCCGCATAGCGTTTGTGACGGAACTCACGTTAAAGATCGTTTTGCTCAAATACGTTCACCTCGCTGTCAACAGTTCCGTATACCTTACTATATGCAAAAGGAAGTCGACCGGTCCATAAAAAACAGAGTGGACAGACCACTTCTGTCCACTCTGTTTTAATGATTACTATATGATTATGGGAATCTTTCCTTAAGTCAAGGGTTTCCGAAAAAATCGTAGTGGAATGCTTATATAAAGTTCTACGCCGGCAGTAAAAGGCACACGGCATGGGCGGCAATCCCTTCCCCGGAACCGGTAAAGCCCAAGCCCTCCTCCGTCGTCGCCTTCACGCTCACCTGCGAAACCTCCACGCCGCAGGCGGCCGCCAGCTTCTCCCTCATGGAGAGGATCCACCCTTTCAGCTTGGGAGCTTGCGCCACCACCGTCGCATCGATGTTGCCGACCGCCCAACCCGCTTCCCGCACGACCCGTACCACTTGTTCAAGAAGGCACAGGCTGTCCGCTCCCCGATAGCGAGGATCCGTATCCGGGAACATCCCGCCGATATCCCCCAGCGCCACGGCGCCGAGTAGCGCATCAGAGACGGCGTGGGCCAGCACATCCGCGTCCGAATGCCCTAAAAGTCCCTTCTCGAACGGGATTTCCACCCCACCAAGGATCAACTTGCGATTTTCCACCAAACGGTGTACATCATATCCATGTCCGATTCTCATCTATCCGTCCTCCGTTCCTGCAAAAGCCGCTCCGCTACCGGAAGGTCTTCCGGCGTGGTAATCTTTATATTGGCGTAATCCGCTTCATAGAGATATACGCGACGGCCCAACCGCTCCACAAGCTGGCAATCATCCGTAAAGTCTTCTCCTTTTTCTGAAGCGTCCTGTAAAGCACGGCGATAGAGACCGCTTTCAAACACCTGCGGGGTCTGCACACTCCAGAGAAAACGGCGGTCCGGCGTCGAATAGATAAAGCCCGCCGCATCCGCAATTTTTACCGTATCCTTTACCCGCACAGCAGCAGCGGCGCCGCCGTATTGCCTGGCAGCACCGATAACCCCCTCAATGATATCCGGCGTAACCAGTGGCCGGGCCCCATCATGGATTGCACAGTAAGCCGCTTTAGGGGAAACACGAGCGATCCCCCGGGCGACCGATGCCTGTCGGGTCGTTCCTCCCACTGTAATGGCCGACACCTTTGTAAAGTAATATTCCCTGCATATGCTTTCAACCGCTTTCCGGTCTTCTTCGCGGAGCACCAGCACGATCTCCCGAATGGAATCCGCTTGTTGAAACGCAGACAGGGTATGGGCAATCACCGGCCGTCCCCCGATGGGCGTTAATTGCTTAGGGATCCCGCCCATCCGGGTAAAACTACCCGCGGCAACGATCACCGCAGCGGTATCAGCCGTCCCTGTCGCCGAATGGTCAATAGGGACCTTTCCCTTATCCAGCATTGTTCCCGTCCCCTTTTCACACAGGCATTTCCAAGATATAGTCGTCCATGACGTATCCGTCGCCGATATCGGTCACCACGCTGTCCGTGACCGCCATGCCGTAATGCTTATAAAGGCCTAGGGTGGCGTTCCCCTTGTTCACCGTCAGCCAAATCGATCCCAAACCCTGTTCCTTCGCCATCTGCTTAAGTTTTTCGAATACCAGCCGGGAGTAGCCCTTTCCGCGGCTTGCCGCCCGCAGGTACAGTTTAGAAAGGAACAGCTTTCCCGGCGGGTCGTTCAACCGGAGCATAAAATAGCCCGCCGGCTCCATCTCCCCGTCTTCCACCAGCCAGAAAATACGGTATCCTTCCGCTTCTTCCTCCTGCAGCGCCCGTTCGCTCTGGAATTTGTCCAGCATATAGGCAATCTGTTTTTCCCCCAAAAGTTCGTGGTAATATTCCCGCCATATTTCCGACGCCAAGGCAGCCGTTTCCATCTGCTTCCCTTGTCCGGTTACTTCAATAATCCGCACCATGAATTTTCACATCCTTCCCGAATTCATCGGCGGCCCGTTGTACGCAATCTTTTAAGCACGCAGCCGCTGCCTTTCCCTTCAATTATAACAAATAAACAGCCATATTTCCAGCACAGGTCTTCATCCTCGGAAAACGGCGGATTTTGTAAGATGGTTTAAAAAATCATCCTTTCCTAAATATCCTATTTGACGCCTTAGAAGCTACCTTAAAAAACCGTACAAAAAAAACAGGCAGGCCGGCGGCCTGCCTGTTTTTTCCATCAATTAGATTGAAATTTCATGTGCCATATTGTACAGTTCGAAATCGAAAGGTTTCTTCATCTGTAGGGCTTCTTCGATATCAAAGTCTACAATCTTGTCGCTCTGAATCGCTACAACGCGGTTACTTTTGCCTTCCAGCAGCAATTCCACCGCATGGTATCCCATTTCGCTGGCCAGGACACGGTCTCGCAGTGTGGGCGAGCCGCCGCGCTGTACGTGGCCGAGAATGGTGGCGCGGCTTTCTACGCCGGTTTCCTTCTCAATCCGCTCCGCCATTTCGATAACATGGCCGACGCCTTCGGCCACGATAACGATAAAGTGTTTCTTCCCGGTGGCGGAGGTGGCTTCCATCCGTTTCAGGATGTCCCGCTCAAAATCATAGGGGACTTCCGGTACAATAATGCTCGTTGCACCCACAGCGATGCCTACATTCAGCGCCAGATATCCCGCGTGACGGCCCATCACTTCTACCACGCTACAGCGGTCGTGAGATTGGGCCGTATCGCGCAACTTATCGATCATTTCCACGCAAGTATTCATCGCGGTATCGTACCCAATGGTATACTCGCAACAGGAAATATCGTTGTCGATTGTCCCTGGGATCCCGATGCAGGGCAGGCCGCGCCGGGTAAGGTCCTGCGCGCCGCGGAAAGAGCCGTCGCCGCCGATCACGACCACGCCCTCAATCCCGTTTTCCCGGCAGGTCCGGATCGCCTTCTGCATCCCTTCCTCGGTGCAGAATTCCGGACTGCGGGCGGTATAGAGCATTGTACCTCCACGATGGATGATATCCGAAACGCTGCGCAGATTCATCGGGAAAATGTCCCCGTTAATCAGCCCGTTATAGCCGCGATATACGCCAAAAATATCCACGCCTTTGCTGAGCGCCGTGCGGGCTACCGAACGAATAGCGGCATTCATGCCCGGTGCGTCGCCACCGCTGGTCAAAACGGCAATTCTCTTTGTGGACATCGAAATCCTCTCCTTAAATTTATCAGGCCGCTGAACGCCAAAATGGTGGGCGGCCTTTCTCTTCAACATTCCGTATTATACACTATTTGTCAAGAAAATATCAAGTACCTACTTATATAGATATCCTGCCGTAACGCTGGCGGTATTTGTCTATTCGTTTGATTTTTTGGAAGAAAAATGGAAAACGCAGGCGAATTGTATAAATCCGCTGTCCAAAACTGCAATTCACTCCACAACGGCAACGTTTTCCTTTCCCAAAATCGCCTGCAATTCGCGGAGCATGACTTCGTTTGGCCACACCGACATAGAAGCCGGCGCCCGCAAAAGCTTCCCTGTATCCTGGAATCGGAAATATAGTGGGGAAGGCCCGTCGAATATACCCGTCACCAAACAGGCACGCTTGTAGTCTGCCCCCTTTTGCGAGGATACTCGCAAATATAAACCCGGATGAGCCGCCTTCTTTTTCGGCTCACCCGCCGATTCGAAACGGCTGGATCCCGCGGTCGCCCCGTCTCCCGCCAACGGCAAAGGGCTCCCCGGTTCCGGCGCCGGCGAAACGCTGTCGACGAGCAGCTTAGGCTGCTCGTCCTCCCGCATGCTCAGACGTCCGCGAACCAGCAGCACCTTTCCGGGCTGAAGTTGACTGACGCAGCTGGTCAGCGTACGAGGAAAAAACAGCAGTTCCAGCGTCCCGTACAGGTCCTCCAGCGTAACATAGGCCATCGTGGCGTTGCTGCGCGTGGTTTTCTGCCGCACTCCGCCGACCATGCCGAGCAGAGTAACCGTGTCGCCGTCCTTGTAATCCCCTCCGCCGGAACCGCCCTCGCCTTCCTCCACCGCCGAAAGAATCCGGTCGATGCGCGCCGCGTGCAGGGGCGCGTACATTGCCGCATAGGGTTTGAGAGGGTGCCCCGACATATACAGCCCGGTAACCTCTTTTTCCATGGCCAACAGCTCCGCGTAGGGATACTCCGGCAGATCGGGCAGTGTCGGTTCACCGTACCCCTCTTCCCCCGGGGAATCGAAAAATCCCATCTGTCCGGAAAGGTTCCGGCGGTTTTGCTCCTCCAGCATACCGAGGAACGTGTCCATGGATTCCATCATCTGGCGGCGGTTTGCGCCCAGCCCGTCTAGCGCGCCACTGCGCACCAGGCTTTCCAGCGCACGGCGGTTGAATTCCCGCCGGGTGGACAACCGCTCGCACAGCGAATAGAAGCTGCGGTAAGGACCGCTTTCTTCCCGTTCGCGAATCAGTTCCGCAATCAAGCCCCGGCCGAGATTTTTGATCGCCAGCAGCCCAAAACGGATCCCCTGTCCCGGTACCACCGTAAATCCGGTGCGGCTCTCGTTCACCGATGGTGGTAGGACCGCGATGCCCAAACGGCCGCATTCTGCGATATAGGCAGCAACTTTGCTGCTGCCGTCCAGCACGCTGGTCAGCAGCGCGGCCATGTATTCCTGGGGATAAAAACATTTCAGCCACGCCGTCTGGTAGGATACCAGCGCGTAGGCGGCGGCATGCGCCTTATTGAACGCATAAGAGGCGAAGGAGGACATGTCCGCAAACACCGCTTCCGCCACTTCGGCGGAAACGCTGCGGCGCAGGCAGCCTTCCACCTCCACCGTCCCGTCCTCCCGGACCAGGCCGTAGATGAAGATATCGTGTTCCCGTTCCATCACGTCGTGCTTTTTCTTGGACATCGCCCGACGGACGATATCCGCGCGCCCGAGCGAGTAGCCGGCCAGTTCCCGGAAGATCTGCATCACCTGCTCCTGGTACACAATGCAGCCGTTGGTCACATCCAGAATCGGCGCAAGCTTTGGATGCAAATAGCGTATCTTTTCCGGGTGCTGCCGGTTATAAATATATTTCGCAATGGAATCCATTGGACCGGGCCGGTACAGGGCCAGCACGGCGATCAGATCCTCCAGGCAGGTCGGGGCAAGGTTCATCAGCACCCGCTTCATACCGCCCGATTCGAACTGAAACACCCCTTCGGTGTTCCCCTGCGCGATCATTTCGTACACCTTCGGCTCTTCCACCGAAATATCCTGGATACGGAAATCCGGGCGGTTCTGCCGGATCATCTGCTCCGCGTCGTCGATGATGGTCAGGTTGCGCAGGCCAAGAAAATCCATCTTGAGAAGCCCCAGCTCTTCCAGGACGGTCATGGTATATTGGGTGGCGACCGCTTCTCCGTTGACGCACAACGGCACATAGTCGTTGACCGGGCGTGCGGTGATCACCACTCCCGCCGCGTGGGTGGAAGCGTGCCGGGGCATCCCCTCCACCTTTTTGGCCATGTCGATCAGTTCCCGGACAGTGGGGTCCGTTTCGTACAGCTCCCGTAGCTGCTTGGACTGGGAAAGAGCCTTGTCCAGCGTCATCTTCAGCTCCCAGGGTACCAGTTTCGCCGTCTGGTCGGCAGTCGCATAGGGAATCCCCAGCGCCCTCGCTACGTCCCGGATGGCGGCGCGAGCCGCCATGGTGCCGAAGGTAACGATCTGCGCCACATGGTCGGCGCCGTACTTGCCGATTACATAATCGATCACCTGCTGCCGCTTTTCGTTGCAGAAGTCGATGTCAAAGTCCGGCATGCTCACCCGCTCCGGGTTCAGGAACCGCTCGAACAGGAGGTTATACTTAATCGGGTCAATGCCGGTGATCCCAATGCAGTAGGCGCACAGGCTCGCCGCGCCGGAACCCCTCCCGGGGCCTACCGGGATGTCGTGGCTCTTCGCATACTGGACGAAATCGTTGACGATGAGGTAATAGTCCACGTATCCCATCTTTTCGATGGTGGACAGCTCGTACTCCAGCCGCTCCTCGATTGCGGGGTCCGGATGCTCGCCGTACAGGCGGTGCAGCCCTTCGACACACTGCTGCCGGAAATAGGCGGCGCTGTCCCCGCCAGGGGCGTGGAACGCCGGGAGCTGGGTATGCCCGAATTCGAATTCCAGGTTGCATTCTTCGGCAATGCGCACAGTGTTGTCAAACGCTTCCGGGATCGCGGGAAAAAGCGTCCGCATCTCCTGCTCCGACTTGAGGTAAAACTCATCGGTTTCAAACGCCATTTTGGAGGGCTCGTCCACTGTGGTATTGGTCTGGATGCACAGCAGCACCCGCTGTACCCGGGAATCCTCCCGGGCCAGATAGTGCGCGTCGTTGGTGCAAACCAATGGGATACCGGTTTCCCGCGCAATCCGGATGATGTGCGGGTTGACGCTTTTCTGCTCGTTCAGGCCGTGATCCTGGATTTCCAGATAATAGTTCCCCCGCCCGAAAATCGAATCGTACCACAGGACGGTTTCCTTCGCGCCGTCCAGATCCCCCCGCATCAGGGCGCGGGGGATCTCGCCCGCCAGGCAGGCGGACAGGCAGACCAGCCCCTCGTGGTATTGTTCGAGCAGCTCGTGGTCAATCCGCGGGCGGGAATAAAAGCCTTCCGTCCATCCGGCCGACACCAGCTTGATTAAATTCCGATAGCCGGTCTGGTTTTTGCACAGCAGGACAAGGTGATTATGCTCTCCGTCCAATTCATGCACTTTATCGAACCGGGTGCGGGCGGCAACGTACACTTCGCAGCCGATAATCGGCTTGATCCCTGCTTTTTTCGCCGCTTTATAAAAATCAATCGCGCCGTACATCACCCCGTGGTCGGTTACCGCCACAGCGGTCTGTCCCAATTCCTTGGCGCGGGAAACCAGCCCTTCGATCCGGCAGGCGCCGTCTAAAAGGCTGTATTCGCTATGTACATGGAGATGGACAAAGGCCATGGGAAATCCTCCTTATTGACCGGAAGAGGGACGAACGCCGCCCATCGCCCCCTCCTCGGGCTCTACCCGGCGGCGTACAGACAAGCAGACCGCCACAAGCAGCAGAAAAATGCCGGTCAGGAAAGCGCCGCAATACAGCGGAAGCATCCAGGAAATCCGGGGAGCCTGTACCGCTTGCAGCAGGTCGCACCCCAAGAAAAAGCGATAATGAAGGTACAGCGTCGTTATAAAGGACTGCGGAGGAATAAGCGCATACCCGACCCCTACCCCGGCGCTGAGTAAAAGAGACAAAATTCCCCATCGGCGGCTCCCTTTCGCGGCAAACAGCCCGCAGAACACAAGCCCCGCAGTGAGCAGCAACAGCGGCGGAATAAACGGCCAAGCACTTGGGTCCGGAGCGCCGATGAGCACCGGCCCTCCATTCAGGGCAAAATCGAAAAGTATCTTCCCGGCTATAATACTGAATTCCAGAAACGCCGCCGCAAAAAAGCAAAGGAAACCCAGCTTACCTCCCGACGAAGCCGCGCCATGTTTCCTTCCTCCTTTTTCAGTCCCGTTTTTATTTCAGGCTGTCCGCAAATTCCATAATTCGGCGCAGCCGGTGGTTCACCCCGGAACGGCTGAGCGGCTCGGGCAGCAGCTCCCCCAGCTCACGCAAAGACATCTCCGGGTTTTCCAGCCGAAGCCGGGCCAGCTCCCGCAATTCTTCCGGCAGGCCGTCCAGTCCCTGCCTTTGCTCAATCCGCCGGATCGCCTCGACCTGCGCCATGGACGCCGCCACGGTTTTATCGATATTGGCGTTTTCACAGTTGGCGATCCGATTGGCGGTGTTGCGGATATCCTTGACCATCTTGACACTCATCAATTCCAGGGAGGCGCCGGTGGCCCCCATCAGGGTCAGCGCGTCCTCAATCTGCTCGCTTTCCTTGAGGTAGATCACCTGGCTGCCCTTGCGCCGCACCAGCCGCGCACGGAATCCCAGTTCCTGCATCAGCGCCAGCAAGTCGCGGCTCAGGGGATAATGCGGGATACTGAACTCCATATGATAATCGGCGCTAGGATTGGTCACCGTGCCGCAGGCCAGGAACGCCCCGCGCAGATAGGCCGCCGGGCATTCTTCGCACTCCAGGTTCGCTCGGTTTAGCCGCAGGGACACTTCCCCCGGTGCATGGCCGAACCGTTCCAGCACCCGCAGGCGGAGCGGCTCCTCCGCCAGATGGACGATATGCACACCGCTGGAGCGGGAAGCATCCCGCCACGCCCCTTCCGGCAGGCCGCACACCTGCGTGAGCAGTTCGCGGTAGGTCGTGGACACCACAGGGTTTTCCGTCTGGATAGAAACGGCGGACGGCGAAAAGGCATGTCCGCATTCCGCCAACCCGTATGCCTCGGCCGCCCGGCAGCAGAAGTTTTCCGGCCGCAGGCGGGACAGCTCCGCTTTTACCTCGGATGAAAACGACACCGCCTTGTCCTCCTTTTCCAGAATACCACGCCAAAACGGCGGATTACAACTTCCCGATGTCGCGGTGATTCACCGCCACACGCCCGCCCGTTTCCCGGATATGGGCGGCCAGCGCCTCGGTCAGCGCGACCGAGCGGTGTTTCCCTCCGGTGCAGCCGATGGCGATAACCAACTGGCTTTTTCCCTCGTCGGCATATAACGGCAGTAGGTAATCAACGAGAGAATACAGCCGCTCTTCAAACCCACGGGTCGCGTCGTTTTCCCGCACATAGTCCCGCACGTCGGCATCCAAACCGGTTTTGTGCTTAAGCTCCGGTTCGTAAAACGGATTGGGCAGGCATCGCACGTCGAACATCAGGTCTGCCTCCGCCGGATAGCCGTATTTGAAACCGAAAGACATGCACTGCACCAGCATCGCTTTGGAATGATCGCCGAGAAACAGATCGGTTACCCGCTCCTTGAGCTGCGCGGAGGAAAGATGGGTGGTATCGATCAGGTAATCGGTGCGATCCAACAAAGGCTTAAGTAGTTGGCGCTCGGCGGCGACCGCCTGATAGACGGTTTGGATGTCCTCCCCGATCAAGGGATGCTGGCGGCGGGTTTCCTTGTACCGTCTTGCCAGCACCTGGTCGTCGCATTCCAGGAACAGGATTTTATAATCGATTTCCATCCGCCGCAGTTCCTGCAAGCCGTCGAACAGGTCGTCGAACATCTGGCCGCCCCGGACATCCACCACCATCGCCACCCGGGAAAGGCGGTCCTCCGACTGCAGGCAGAGCTCCGCGAATTTCGGCAGAAGCAGCGGCGGCATATTGTCCACGCAATAAAAGCCAATGTCCTCCAGCGCGGTGATCGCTCTGGACTTTCCAGCGCCGGACAGGCCGGTTACAATTATAAATTCCATGGTTTTCCATCCTTTCCCTGAACATCCCTCAGCCAGCTGCTTCTCCACCGTCTTTCCATAGGCCGTCCACCTCCTTGAAAGGCGGCGGGTTCAGCCGATAAAGCGGACCTCCGGCTCCAACTCCACACCATGGTCGCGCAGCACTTTTTCCTGCACCCGGCTCGCCAGGGAGCGCACATCCGCGCAGGTCGCCCCGCCGCGGTTGATGACAAAGCCCGCGTGCTTTTCGCTGACCTGGGCCCCGCCCACGGTAAAGCCCTTCAGCCCGCTTTCTTCAATCAGCGCGCCGGCGAAGTATCCCTCCGGCCGCTTGAAAAAGCTTCCCGCACTAGGATATTCCAGCGGCTGCTTCTCCCGGCGGCGGCGGAGAAACTCCTCCATCCGGGCGGTGACCGCCTGCGGGTCGTCCGGCGTCAGCCGCACCACTGCGGAAACGACCACCGCCTTCTCTTCCATAAACACGCTGCGGCGGTAGCCCAGCTTCATTTCCGGGAGAGCCACTTCCCGTACGCTGCCGTCCGGATACAGCGCCCGAGCGCTGCACAGCACATCCGCGATCTGTCCGCCGTAGGCGCCTGCGTTCATAAACACCGCGCCGCCGACCGTTCCCGGGATCCCGTAGGCGAATTCCAGCCCCGCCAGCCCGTTGTCCCGCGCAAAACGGCACAAGACCTTGAGCGGCAGACCGGCCGGGCAGGATATCACGCCGTCCCGACAGGCCAACTCGGCGGTCGTATCCCCCGCCAAACGGAGCACCACGCCCCGCACCCCTTCGTCGCTGACCAGCATATTGGTGCCGTTGCCTAAAAAGAGGACAGGCAGCTCCCGCTCACGGCAGAGCGCCAGAACCTCCCCCGCCGCCTTGGCGTCGGGAGCGGTGACCAGCAAGTCCGCAGGCCCGCCGATTTTAAACGATGTAAAATGCGCCATCGGCGCGTTTTCCTCCACGCGGCAGGATAGGGCGCGACAGGATTTTGCCAGTTCCGTTAACAGCAAGTCGGTTCCTCCGTCCGTTATCAGTTTTCCGTTTGCCGGAAGCTTTATGCGGGGAAAGCGTGCCCGGCGCCGTAAACGGGCAGGCACGCTTTAGTATACGGCGCCGGGCCGGTAATTAGACGCCCTCTATACGCAATTCCCATCCATCAGACGTTTTTTTGCAAGTCCTGGATTCCGGCTTCGCTTAAATATGCGGCGCCGATGATCCCTGCGTCATTCCCCAGTGTGGCGACGCACAGCCGGGTCTGATCCACGGAGTATTTGCTGTACCGTTCCGATGCGATATACTCTTCAATCGGCTTGAGCAGGGCGTCCCCTTCCTTACAAATCCCCCCGCCAATGCAAAGCACCTCCGGCTGAAAGATATTAATCACGTTGACCAGTCCACAGGCGATATATTGAACATAGCGTTTTACCACCTCTTTGGCCGCCGCGTCGCCGGCGCGCATCCCGTCGAAAGCGGTGCGGCCGTCCACATTGTCCAGCGTCCCGGCGATCTCCCACATCTTGCTGTCCGGATGGGCTTCCATCGCCCGGCGGGTCTGCCGGATCAGCGCCGTCGCGGAGGCATAGGCTTCCCAGCAGCCGCGGCGGCCGCAGGCGCAGGGTTCGCCGTCCACCATGATGACGATGTGGCCGAGTTCTGCGCCGGCAAAGTTGAAGCCGCCGTAAATCTTGCCGTCGATGATAATGCCGCCGCCCACGCCGGTGCCCAGGGTGATGCATACACAGCTTTTCGATCCTCTGGCCGCCCCGGCCAGCGCTTCGCCGAACGCCGCGGCATTCGCATCGTTTTCCAGATAAACCGGCTTGCCCAGCAACGCTTCCAGCTTAGCGCAGACCGGCACATTCTCAAAACCCAGGTTGCAGGAATACTCCACCACCCCGTTTACCGGGTTCGCGGTGCCGGGGCTTCCCACCCCGACGCAAAGCACGTCATCCATCGACAAGCCGGCGTCTTCCACCGCCCGGCGCGCCATATCCGCCATATCCGCCAATATGTCATCCGCCGGCCGGGGCAGCGCCGTTTTGCAGCGGGCGGTGCCGACGATCCGGTATTCCTCATCCACCACGCCGGCCTTGATGTTGGTTCCTCCCAGGTCGATTCCGATGCGATATTTCATGCTGGACCAATCCTCTCTATCGTAATTTGGTCAACCGCGCCGACTCCGGCGGTATAGTAATTAGAGGGAAACTTTCCGTCCCCGACGACGGAAAAAGGCGTTTAGGTTCTCCACGCTGCCGTTGACAATCAGCTCCGGCGGAAAGCCGACCTCCTGCAACAGCTCCACGCAATGGGGCATATCCCCCACCTGGCCGTGGTAATGCGCGTCGGAATCCAGTGCGATATGCACGCCGTGTTTTCTGCACAGCTCGGCAATCCGACGGCAGTTGGGCGCCGAGGTTTTCCTCACGCGGAAAGTCCCCTCGTTGATTTCCACCGCTTTGCCCTGCCGGCCGAATTCGGGAATCGCCGTTTCATAATCGTAAGCAAACTGCGGCGCGCCGGAATGGCCGATAATATCCACCAGCGGGTTCGCCGCCACCGCCAGCCAGGCTGCCGTACATTCTTCTGCTGAGGAAGCCGGCATGGTCTGGTTGTGCATAGACGCCACCACCAGTTCCAGGGATTTCAGGGTGCTCTCGTCCAGGTCAAGTCTCCCGTCCGTGCCAAGGACGTTTACCTCCGCCCCGCGCAGAACGCGGACCCCCGCGATATAGTCCGGCAAGGCCTTCAGGTTGTGGAAATGCCAAAGATGCGGTGCGTCCGGCATGGCGGGCGCATGGTCGGTACAGCCGACGGCGGCCAATCCCCGCTGCGCGGCGGCCTGCGCCAGTTCGGTGACCGTGCTGAACGCATGGGTGGAAGCGACGGTATGACAGTGCAGGTCCGCCGCCAGCGTATACAAAAAATCCTGTTTGCTCAAAAGGGTCTTCCTTTCCTATACTTGGGACAGAGATCCGTCAAAAACGATTCCATTCGAGCTGTACCTCGGGGTCGGCGGGCGCGTCCGCATCCATCCCCAGATTGTGCATCAGCTCCTGCGCGGCGTTGTAGCCCATCTTCTTCTGGCGGTTGTTCATCGCCGCCACCTCAATAATTATCGCTAAGTTCCGCCCGGGCTTCACGGGAATGGTAAGCATCGGCACGGTGATATTGAGGATTTCCGCGTATTCGTTGTCCAACCCCATGCGGTCGTATACCTTTTCGGAATCCCATTGTTCCAATTGGATCACGATATCGATCTTTTCGGTCATCTTTACCGCGCCCATACCGAAGATACGGCGGGCGTTGACAATGCCGATACCCCGCAGCTCGATAAAGTGGCGGATATTCTCCGGCGCGGAACCGACCAGCGTCTTGGAGGACACCCGTCGGATTTCTACCGCGTCGTCCGCGATCAAGCGGTGACCACGCTTAATGAGTTCAATCGCGGTCTCACTTTTGCCGACGCCGCTGTCCCCGATCAGAAGGATGCCTTCGCCGTACACTTCCACAAACACGCCGTGACGGGTGATCCGTGGGGCAAGCTGCACGTTCAGGTAGGCGATCAGCGTCGCCATAAAGCTGGAGGTCGTATCCGCCGTACGCAGCAGCGGCACGCCGTATTTCACACAGCTGTCCTTCAGTTCGGTCATAACCTCCAGGCTGCGGGAAACGATAATCGCGGGAGGGCGGCGGGAGACGAAATCATCCACCCGGGTCGCCCGCATCTCGGCCGGGAGGTCTTCCAGATACCCCGTCTCGCTTTTGCCGATCACCTGGATACGGTCGCTGTCGAAATAATCGAAATAGCCGCCGAGCTGCAGGCCGGGGCGGTTCACATCGCTGGAAGAAATCCGTATTTCGTCCGGCTTCACCGGCATATATATGGTTTCCAGCCCGGTTTCCTTGATCAGGTCCTCGAGCGAAACGGCAAACCCCTTCGCCATATGCACTTTCCTTTCCTTTTCCCCTGCGGCCGAAATTTTACACAGCCGCATAGGAGATGGTATATTTAACATGGGATTATCTGTATTATATCGTATTTATCGAGAAGATGAAATACTTATTTTTGACATCTTTGCCCCACTTTCCCGGCTGGACAAATCTTTCGGCGGTTTTTGAAAGAACCATGTTAAAATTTGTCGGCCGTTTTTACCGGATTTTCCGCCAATCTTATACAGAACTTCATAATTACTCCTTGAAACGGCAAGCCTATCCGGTGTAGAATAAAGACGCACTTGCATTGCTTCACCCCCCACAAACAAGGACAAGGAAGGCATGGTATCCAATGAGCAGATTGAAAGTCGGCCAATTCAACGATTCGTTCCCCCCCACCATTGACGGCGTCGCTCAGGCTGTGAAAAACTATGCCGGCGTATTGCAGGAAAAGTTTTGCGACGTGACGGTGGTCACGCCAAAATATAAGGACGTTGTAGACAACTATCCCTTCGACGTGTTCCGTTACCGCTCCATCCCGCTGGACCGGCGAATCGGCTATCGTGCGGGCAACCCGTTCGATATTGAGACCCTCATTAAGCTGCGGAGCAAACATTTCGACCTGATGCATGTCCACGCGCCGTTCGCCTCCTCCGTGCTGGTGCAGAACATCAACCGTAAGCCAAAAGTGCCCGTAGTGCTCACCTATCATACCAAATTCGACATTGATATCGCCAAACGGATCAAACTGTCCGGCTTCCGCAAGATCGCGCTCCGGTTCGTTCTGGAAAACATCAACAACGCCGACGAGGTCTGGGTGGTGACCGAAGGCTGCGGCAAAGCGCTGCGGGACATCGGCTACCGCGGCGGATACCGGGTGATGGAAAACGGCACCGACTTCGCCTATGGCAAAGCCGACCCGGAAAAGGTAGAGGAGCTGCGCACCAAATACGGTGTTAAGGACGACGAATTCGTTTTCCTTTTCGTCGGGCGGATGATGTGGTACAAAAACGTCCGCCTAATCCTAGACTCGTTGAAATACCTCAAGCAGCACGGCGTTCCGCTGCGGGCCTTTCTCGTCGGGGATGGGTTCGACGCCCCCGATATCCGGAAATACGCCGCCGACATCGGTCTGGAGAAGGAAGCGACCTTCACCGGCCCGATTTACGACCGCGAGTACCTGCGGGTTTTTTACAGCTTAGCCGATATGTTCCTCTTTCCCTCCACCTACGACACCTCCGGCATTGTGGTGAAAGAGGCCGCCGCCTGCGACTGCCCTACCCTACTGGTGCGGGGAAGCTGTGCTTCGGAAGGGGTGCAGCATGATTTTTCGGGCTTCCTGGCGGAAGAAAACGCCGAATCCTGCGGCCGGGTGCTGCTGGACGCCTGCCAGAGCCGGGAACATATTCACGAAGTGGGGGCAAACGCCGGCAAGCATATCTACTTGTCCTGGGACACCGCGGTGAGCCGCGCCTATCAGCGGTATACCGAAATCCTGGAAACCTGGCCCAGCCAACTTCCCTACAATTCCCGCAGCCGGTGGGTATAATCTTCGTCTCAATCAATACGGACTTTAAAACGGGACCTTTCCGTTAAGGGAAAGGTCCCGTTTTCGCAGGTTCCTTGTCCGGTTTGCACGCCGGGCGGTCAAAGCCCGGCCCGCTTATATTAGGGGAGGACAGAAAAGCCGCTTTAAGCATCGCCGTCACATACTTTCCATCCATGCCCGAATCCAGCGCAGATCGCGGTTCAGGGTATCCACATCCACTCCATCCGGCCGGATGCAGGGGGACTCCAACGTCATCCCGCCTTGGTAGCCTTTTTCCTTTAGCCCTGCAAAAAATGCAGGGAAATCCACCATCCCTTCCCCCGGGTGCGGAATGGGGTACAGGCGGTTCCACTCCTTATAGCCGCCGATGTAATCCCCAATGTGGACATGCCGGATATGTCCCGATTCCAGCAGCCCGCTTTCCAGAAACGCGGACAGCTCCCCGTGGAATTGGGCAGGCCGCGTATCCAGCGTAAAGCCGATCGAGGGGTACCGTTCCGCCAGTTCCCGCATATGGTTCAGGGGGCTGCCATGGACGCATACGCAGTTTTCTGCCGACAGATCCAGCCTATACCGGGCGGCGATTTCCAGCAGTCGGCCGCACCGCCGGTAGATTTTCTCCAGATAAGCGTCGGAATCGGGAACACCCCAGATATGGCAGACCACCCTCTCCGCCCCCAGCATTGCCGCAAAACGGCAGTTTCTCTCAAAAAGGTGGAACGCGCCCTCCTCCGCCTCCGGCGACGGATCGCTCATCCGGTCGCCGATCCCTTTGTCCGCATGGACGACCGGGCAGCGCAATCCCCGCCCGTTATACAGCGCGGCGATCTCATCCAGCCCGCCGTACCACTCTTCATACACCATCACTTCCAGCCCGTCGCACGCGAGCTGCGCCGCGCAATCCGCTGCAAGCAGCGCATTGCGCCCATTCACCCGGCCGGTGAACGTCCCGGTGGAACAATACAATGGATTGGCCATACCGTACACCTTCCAAGATACAAAAAAATCCGGAGGACGCATATCCTCCGGATTGTATTCTATGCCTCTTTTCCGATAAAGGCAAGCCGGTCAGGACACCTGGTTTGGCTTTGCCCCGGTATCGGTGCCGATACTACGGATCTCGGCGTCCACTACAATATGGTACGCGCACTCCTTGAGTTTCTGCGGCCAATCGTCCTCCTCTCCCCGGATCAGCCCCGGTTCTTTCTGCATGATCCGGCGGCCGAATCCGAAAACATCACAGCCGTAATCCATCACGGTCTTCTCCACGGCAGCGCGCACTTCCTGCTCAATGCTCTGTTCCAGCTCGCGGCTCAATTCCCGCAGGTTGCCGGCCGCCAAGGAGTCCCCGTCCGACTCTTCCGCGATTTCCGCCTTGGCGGTAACGCGGATGGTAAAAGCGGCGGTGTCCCCCGTCCTCTCCAGCGAAATCTTAGTCCGCGATTTCTGCAGTTCCAGCGTCACCGGCGGTCCTTCCTCCCGCTCCAGGATCACCGCGCCTTTCTCGATCGCGTTCTGGATGAACAACAAGCCGCGGGTTTCCTCTGCGTTCAGCTCCCCTACAAAAGAACCCTCCCGGAAAACAGCGGTGCCGTCCATCTGGATGGAAGCGTCGTCTCCCTCGCCCTCCACTCGGACGATCGGCAGGTACGCATCAAACATGCCGCTGAAAGCCCGCTCCGCATCCAGCAGGGTCGTCCCAGCGGAATAGCCCCAGCGCTGTCCCTCCCGCAGAAGGGTGACCAGATACTCGGACGGAATGGTATAGCTGCTGGTCTTAATGCCGAGCACCTCGTCCGGGCTCCCCCGGCTGACGGCCAGATACACGCCCGGGCGGCTTTCCGTATTGCGTAGGAAGTAATCCAGTGTGGTTTGCAACGGCTGTTTCTGAATTTGATCCATAGACAAGACGATCGCCCGATTCTGCATCAGGTAGGTGTTCCGCCCGGTCTGGGTGACGAACGATTTCATCGCGGACGATACCGTCTCCCCCTGCGTCTGATATAAACCGGTGGCGTTGTCCTCTTGATTGGTCAGGCTGCCGGCAATCTTCAGCGCCTCTATCGCCTGGATGGACAGTGCGCAGCCTTCCTCCGCCGCATCGTCGATGCCGACGGCGGTGACCACCACCCGGTTGTTGATCTGGGACTTTTCCCGGCAGCTGGGAATCATAACAAAGCCCAGCAACACCGCCACCAAAAGGAACCATGTTCTCACACGGCTTCCCCCCTTTCTTTCCGCCGCTTTACCCGTACGGCGTTGGCGCCAAGCAGGACAATCGGCAGCACCACCGAGAACGCAAGCAGCAGAATCGTGGACGCCAGCCAGAGATATCCGTGTTCCGCCGCCAAAAGCGTATCGCCCAAAATCAGCCCCACCACGAGTACAACGGCGCCACCCAGCGCCACATACAATATTTTCAGCTTATCGCCGAACGCCTGCCGCAGGCAGCCAAGAAACAGCACGGCCATAAACGCCATTTTTACAAAAATACCGGCAAGCCAGATAGCCGCTACCAGGATATCCAGCCGCTGCAGCATACTGGAATGGGCGATGGTCACCGCCGTATAGTACGGATAGGTCACCATCTCGCTGTAATCCCCCAACACGCCGACCAGCGTAACCTGCATCACCAGCACCACCGCAGCTGCCGTCAGGATACCGGCGGAATACCCGCGGCTCATCCCCTTCACATAAGGCACCAACAGGGCCATCACCCCCAGTTCCAGAAAACGAGGCAGGTTTTCCAGTGCTCCCTCTATCACCGGGGCGACGCCGTCGTAAAACAACGGGGGAAAATTCAGCGCTTTCATATCTGGGATCAGGCTGAGCCCCAGAAACACAATCACCAGGGTCATCAGGAAGACCACCACCGCCGCGGTGCGGGCCGCCGCCTCTAGGCCGTAAAAGGCAGCTACAAAGGCGGCCGCCACCAAAGCGATGCACAGCACGACCCGGGGGATATCCGGCGACATGGCTGTAGAGGCAAAATGGTCGAACTGCATCAGATCCAGGCACTGGATATACAAGCAGTACAGCGCGTACAACACCGCCACCACCGCGCCTCCCCGGCCGAACTGGACGTATGCATACTCCAGCGAACCAATCCCCTTCGCCGCATGGATATACCAGAGGGTGGGAAGAAAAAGCAACAGCAGCAGCCCCGCTTCCAGTACCAGGGAGACCATCCGGTCGGTCCCATGCGCCACACCGGCCGCCCCGCCCGTATAGGTCAGCGCCACTGCAATGCGGCTGACTAGGATCAGCGATAGGAGCTGCCACGGGCTGATTTTCACGGTTTTTTCCAAGGTAATTCCCCCAGTTTTTCAGTCGTTTGGCAAGCCGGGATGCCCATCTCTCATGATGGGTGCCGTAATGGAAATCACGGTTGCTTGCCATCGTCCCGCAGGTCGGAGCCCTTTACGTTCTGCACCCGGAATTTGTTTTTCCAAAGCTGCCGCCAATCCGCCCGGATCACCACATCCTTGAGCGCCTTGAAGGTAAGCGGCGAAACCGGCGCGGTATAGGGGATCCCCATCACATCGATGGCGCAGATACTGCACAGCAGCAATGTTGCCCCGAGCAGGATACCGTACAGACCCAGCGCACCACCCAAGAGGATGAAAACAAACCGCAGAATCGAAATCGGCGCGTACAGCGTAGGAAGAATAAAGGAGCTGATCGCCGTGAGCGCAAGGATAATCACCATCGGCGCGCCGACAAGCCCCGCTTCCACCGCCGCCTGCCCGATCACCAGCGCCCCGACGATGCTGACCGCGTGCCCGGCCCGCGGGAACCGCAGCCCCGCCTCCCGCATGATTTCAAACAGGAAATGGATCAGCAGCGCTTCAAAGGTCAACGGGAAAGGCGTGGTGTGGTCGGCGTTCAGATAGGACAACAGTAGGACGGGAGGAAACATCTCCGGATGGTGGGTGCCGATGGCGACATAAAGCCCCGGCAGCAGAAGGCTGACCACGAACGCGATATACTTTAGTATCCGCAGAAAGCTCGCATAATACGGCGGCATGGTATAATCGTCCATCGCCTGAAAATTTTCCACAAATAGGTATGGCACGATCAGCGCAAAGGGGGTGCCGTCCACGAGAATCCCGATCCGCCCTTCGCTGATTTTCCCGCAGAGGGTATCCGGCCGTTCGGTTGTATTCACACTGGTGAATATCGACAAGTGTTTGTTTTCCAGAAACGGCTGAATGTAGCCGGAATCCAGCACCACGTCGAGAGGGAGGTTCTCAATCCTCTGGCGCACATTCCGCAGCAGCTTTTCGGACACCCTTCCCCGCATATAGCAAAGACAGACGTCGGTATTGCTGGTCTTCCCTGCCTTCATCATCTCAAAAATGAGGTCGGGGGTTTTGAGCCGGCGGCGGAGCATGGACAGGTTGATCCGGATGACCTCGGTAAACCCTTCCCGGGAACCGCGGATCATCACCTCACTGGCCGGTTCGCTCACCCCGCGCATGGCAAATCCCTGAATGCCGCCCAGGATCATATAATCCACGCCGTCGATCGCAATCGCCGCAAAGCCGGAGGCGATGAGGTTCATCAATTCCTCCATTGTGCGTACCTGGATCATATCGCCGGAACCGAGCACGTCGTCCCGGATGTATTCCATCAGCTCGGCCGGGGTGCGCTTGCTCCCTTTGATTTCGGTGATCGGCAGCAGGATGGCGTCGGCGAGAATATGGCGGTTTACCATCCCTTCCATGGTGATGACCGCCGCCTGGTAGCCGCACAGGTGGATTTCCCGGATCATCAGGTCGGAGCTGATGCCGAACTGCGTACGTAAATAAACAAGGTTGTCCAACAGGTTCGCGCTGATAGGCGTGGCCGGAGCCGGGCCGGACGGCGGCTGGACATGGCCGGGCCGGGCATCGGCGGTGAAATTGGTTTTATGAAACATGAAACGGTCTCCTTTTTGGCAGGACAGCATACGCTTTGTTGCCGCGCTTGTCATCTTTTGCTTGTTTAGTTATATCCGAAGGCGTGGAATATATTCGGTTTTTTCGGTCAATAATACGGTCGTCAAAACACCGGGGCTTGTGCTCCGCGGAAAGGATGAATGGCATTATGGCTATTACCGCTGTCCGCACCGTGATAATCTACATATTTATTATCACGGCCATGCGCATTATGGGGAAACGGCAGCTCGGGGAACTCCAGCCCGCCGAGCTGGTGGTGACTTTGCTGATTTCTGACCTTGCCGCCGTACCGATGCAGGAAAGCGGAATGCCCCTGCTCAACGGCCTGATCCCGATCATGATGCTGGTGGCGCTGGAACTGCTGCTGTCCGCTCTGATGATGAAGGTCCCCTTCTTCCACCGGATGATCGGCGGGAAAGCGAAAATCGTCGTCAGCGATGGGAAAATTGATGCGACCGCCATGAAGGGAATGCGGCTGACCGTGGACGACTTGATGGAAACCCTACGTCAACAGGGGACCTTCGATATCACGGATGTACAATACGCGATTGTGGAAGCCAACGGAAAAATCAGCGTATTTCCCAAGCCAGCGGCTCGGCAGGCCACCTGCGGCGATTTGAGCCTGAACGTACCGGACAACGGGATGCCGATGGTAATCGTCAGCGACGGCAAAGTGTCCCAGTGGGGGCTTTCAGTCTGCGGACTGGACGAAGCGTGGCTTTCCGACGTGACGGCGGCCAACACCTGTACGGTGAAGGACATCTTTATCCTTACGGCGGATAAAAGCCGCCGCTATACCCTGATCCGAAAGGAGCAGTGCGCATGAAACGGCTGATTGTCGCCCTCGCTATACTGCTGACCGTCACGGCGCTTTGCACCTTCTCCCTCTCCTCCTTGACAAGGAACATGGATTATCTCCTGGCCGATATGGAAGAAATGGAGGACGTCTACCATCGAGGAGACCTGGAGGAATGTCTCGTCCTTTCGGAAAAATTTGTGGAGGAATTCGAACAGAAAACCCGGTTTTTCCCATTTTTCATGCGGCATGCCGACATCGCCAAAATCGAGGAATCGGTGGTGGTTTTGCCGGTGATGCTCCAAACCGGAGAAGAGACACATTGGCTGTCGGAACTTGCCAAATGCCGCAACCAGCTGGAAAAGCTGGCGGATATGGAGACAATTACTCCGGAGAATATTCTTTAATCCAAAAAGGAAGGGAGACAGCGGCCGCCGTCTCCCTTCCCGTATGCTTATTCGATCCGCTCATCATGTTTTCCCATCCGCCTTCCCCTTTTGCGGTACCCGATCCCTCCGGAAAAATATACGGCCTGAAGAAAAGCCGTCCCTCATCTTCTGCTAATTAGACAAGCCAAACTCCGGTTGATAAAAAGTCCCCGGTTCTTTACGGAATCGGGGACTTTTTCACTCAAAGACTTATGCCTTCTTCTCTATCCGTTGTCGTTTCTTTTAGAAGAGAGGTGCACTGCGGGCAGCGAGTTGCCTGCAGTGGGATCTCGCTGCAGCAATACGGGCAGGTTTTTACTGTAATCACGGGGGGCGGCATTTCCTTTTTCCGGAAATCCACCAGTTTGTTGATCCCTTTCACCATCGCAAAAATGACCACGGCCATAATCAGAAAATCGATCACCGCCGTCAGGAATGCGCCATAGTTAAATGTAGTGACGCCCAGGTCTTTCGCCACAGTCAAGGAGGTCACTGTTTCCCTTGCCACGCCGTCCGGCAGCCGCAGGATCAGGAACTGGTCGTTGAAGTTCACCCCGCCGGTCAGCGTCCCCACCAGGGGCATGATCAGGTCATTGACCACCGAGGTCACGATCTTCTGAAAAGCGCCGCCGATAATCACGCCGACGGCAAGGTCGATCACATTCCCCCGCAGCGCGAATTTTTTAAACTCGGCAAGCAGGCCATGCTTTTTTCTTGCCATGGGTTTTCTCCTTTCCGTATCGGCCGACATCTTTTTCATACTCCGGCCGGAGCCGGTGCGCCGTTTTCTCCCCGCTTTTCTTCTCGCTTGTCCTTTTCCGACTCAGGTGCTTTCACAACCAACTTACGCTTGGTCACCGGACCATCGTACTTCAGCTTTACCTGAACCCGGGCGGTATACTTCGTCTTGCAGCTGCGGCAGAGGAACTCCGCGCAGAACGCACGGGAACGGAACTTCCAGTCGCTGGTGCGGCGAAGCGGACGGCCGCACCCTTCGCAACGGAAGGACAGCGCTTCCCTATCCACGTTTTCATCGTTAATGTCGCTAATAATCACTGTTTTAAACGTCAACCGGTCATAAAACTCCCGGTCGGCTGGCCGGACAGCCCTGGAAAAAGTGACCGGTTCAAACACCCTGGCAAACACCCGCCCGGTCAGGATACTGTCGTCCAGCGCCCGGTGAAGGTCCATCCCCTCCTCCGGGATACCCAGCAGTTCACAGGCCTTGCTCAGCCCCATCTGCTGCGCGGTGCCGTAATCCAGCCGCTCCTGGCAATAGGCCTGCAGGTCGGCATACCGCTTCATAAAGGGAATCTGCTCCCGGCCCAGAAAATACCGGCAATTCTCCAGCAGAACCATCAGATCGGTGGTGCTCCAGGTCATCACCACCGCATCCGGGTCCGCGATCCATTTGCGTAGCTGGGAGACGGCGCGGGTGAATTGTTGCCCGCCCTCCAGCTCCTGCTCCTCAATCCCGGTCAAATCCTGCACCAGGGTGGAGAGTTTGCGGCTAACCACCGGCCGGATCACCGCATGGAAGGTATCCACCGGCTCCATCCGGTCGTTGATCTTCACCGCGCCGATTTCAATGATCTCGTTGAAAAAGCCCTTGGTCTTCCGGGTATAAGCGCCGTTCCACTCGAGATCCATTACAATATACGTCATCCAGAAGGGCCATCCTTTCCCAGTAATCCGGGATGTGCGCACAGGAGTGCCGCCGGGCTGATGGGCGATCAGGCCATTTCCCCAAGCTTCTCGCCGGCCAGTATATGGAAATGCAGGTGATGCACCGTCTGCCCGGCGTCAACTCCATTGTTGGTGACCACGCGGTAATCGGTCAGACCCTGTTCCTTTGTCAGGCGGGCAATCACCTCGAAAATGTGGGCAACCACCGCGCTGTTTTCCGGCGTGACCGCCGCCGCACCGGAAAGATGCTGCTTGGGAATTACAAGGATATGCACCGGCGCCTTCGGCTCGATATCGTAGAACGCCAGCACCTGATCGTCCTCATACGCCTTTTTGGAGGGGATTTCGCCCCGGATGATTTTACAGAAAACACAGTCGTCCATATTTATTCCGCCTTTCCATTTGCGATTGGGCTTTACGCATCGTAAAGCTGTTTATCTTTACACAGTATCTTCCTATCTCTTCTTATTTCTTTGCCGCCAGCAGCGCGGTCAGAATATCGTCCACCGCGTTGATCGCATCGTCGACCTTGGAGATGTCTTTGCCGCCCGCCATCGCGGAATCCGGCCGGCCGCCGCCCTTGCCTCCGCAGATTTTGGCGACCTCCCGCACAATATTGCCCGCGTGCGCGCCCTTGACTACCGCATCCGGGCCGCAGTAGCAGGCGAAGGAAACCGAACCGGCGTCCTCCATAATGCCGGCGATCACCGCCACCACGTTCGGGATATCCGCATCCCGGCAGCGGTCGCACATCGCGCGGACCGCGTCGCTTCCCGTACCGGTAAAGGCCGCAGCCACTACCTTGATGCCTTCCACTTCCTTAGCACCGCTGAAAAGGCCTTCCACTTTACCGGCTGCCAGCTTGGATTTGAGTGCCTGCAATTCCCGCTGCGAATCCTTCAACTCCCCGGCGAGCTGCGCCGCACGGTGAGGCACTTCGTCGAAATTGCCGACCCGCAGGGCGTCGGCCGACTGGGTCAGAAGGGTGCGGTACTCGTTCATCAGTTCCAGCACATTCCCGCCGGTTACCGCTTCGATCCGACGGACGCCCGCTGCCACCGAGCTTTCGGACACGATCCGGAACAGGCCGAGCTTCGCCGTGTTGTCCACATGGGTGCCGCCGCAAAGTTCTGTGGAAACGCAGGTCCCCTCCTGCGCGTCGCCCATCCGGACCACCCGGACGATATCACCGTATTTTTCGCCGAACAGCGCCATCGCGCCCAGCTTCTTCGCCTCGTCGATCGGCATTTCACGGATATCCGCGCGCAGCCCCTCCAGGATCCACTGGTTGACCAAGGTTTCCACTGCGGCGAGTTCTTCCGCCGTCAGCGCGGAGAAATGGGTAAAGTCAAACCGCATCCGTTTCGCATTCACCAGTTGCCCGGCCTGCTCCACATGGGTGCCCAGCACGTCCCGCAGGGCGGCCTGCAGCAGATGGGCCGCCGTATGGTTGCGCATGGTGGCGCGGCGTTCCTCCTCGTTTACCGCAGCGACCACCGCGTCGCCCACACGGATTTCGCCCCGCGTCTGCTTCCCGGCGTGGAGGATCACGCCGTTCTGCGATTTCACTGTGTTCTGCACGTCGAAAGAAGCGCCGTCGCTGGTGATCGCACCGATATCGCCGACCTGCCCGCCGCTCTCCGCGTAGAAGGGGGTCACGTCAAGGACCAGCACGGCTTCCTCCCCTTTACAAACGCCGTCCACCAGCTCGTCGTCCCGGATGACCGCCGTCACCTTCGCCTCGCAGCGCAGGGTGTCGTAGCCCACAAAACGGCCCGGGGTCAGCTCCGCCATGATACCCGCGTTATTTTTCCAGGCGTCGGCTCCCGCGTTTTTGCGGGCTGCACGGGCGCGGGCGCGCTGTTCGGTCATCAGCCGGGTGAATTCCGCCTCGTCCACGGCGATGCCCTTCTCCTCCAGGATATCCTTGGTGAGATCCACCGGGAACCCGTAGGTATCGTACAGCTTGAAAGCATCCGCCCCCGGCAGGGTATCCCCCTGCAGGCCGGCGAGCATCTCGTCCAGCAGCGCCAGGCCGCTGTCGATGGTTTTGCCGAATGCTTCCTCTTCGACATGGATCAGCTTTTTGATGAAGTCCTTTTTCTCTTCCAGTTCCGGGTACGCGCCGCGGTTCTCCGCAATCACGGTGTCGCACACCTTGTACAGGAACGGTTCATGGATGCCGAGCAACCGCCCATGCCGCGCCGCGCGGCGGAGCAGGCGGCGTACGACGTAGCCGCGCCCCTCGTTGGAGGGCATAACGCCGTCCCCGATCATAAAGGTGGTGGAACGGATATGGTCGGTCACCACCCGCAGGGATACGTCGGTCTTCTCGTCGTCGCCATAGGTTACCCCCGCGATCCGGCTGACATGCTTCATAATATTCTGAACCGTGTCCACCTCGAACAGGTTGCTCACCCCCTGCATGATGCAGGCCAGGCGCTCCAATCCCATCCCGGTATCGATATTCGGGTGGTCAAGGGGGGTGTACGCGCCCTTCCCGTCGCTTTCAAACTGGGTGAACACCAGGTTCCAGAACTCGACGTACCGGTCGCAGTCACACCCTACGCCGCAGGTGGGCGAACCGCAGCCATACTGTTCGCCGCGGTCGAAATACAGTTCGGAGCAGGGGCCGCAGGGGCCGCTGCCATGTTCCCAGAAATTGTCTTCCTTCCCCAGCCGTACAATCCGGTCGGCCCGCACGCCGACCTCCTTGGTCCAAATATCGAACGCTTCGTCGTCGTCCTGATAAATGCTGATCCAGATGCGGTCCTCCGGCAGCTCCAGCACTTTGGTGCAGAACTCCCAGGCCCAGGCCGTCGCCTCATGCTTGAAGTAATCGCCGAAGCTGAAGTTGCCGAGCATCTCAAAATACGTGCCGTGGCGGGCGGTTTTCCCCACCCGTTCAATATCCGGGGTGCGGATGCATTTCTGGCAGGTCGTCACCCGCTTGCGGGGCGGGGTCACCTCGCCGGTGAAATACTTTTTCATCGGCGCCATGCCAGAATTGATGAGCAGCAGGGATTTGTCGTTCTGCGGCACAAGCGAAAAGCTCGGCAAGCGCAGATGCCCTTTGCTCTCAAAAAAGGCGAGATATTTTTCCCGCAGTTCGTTGAGTCCTGTCCATTTCATAATTGTTTCGTCCCTTCCGTCATGAATATCCCTGTATATTTTGTCCTTGGGATGGCAAAAGAAAAAGCTCCCGTCCACAATGGGACGGAAGCTCCGTGGTACCACCCAAATTGCGCAGACAAGCCGCGCCGCTTGAACCCCTTAACGCGGGAAACGCCGCCGCTCGCCGCGGCAGGGCTCGAGGAGGGCCTCCGTTCCCGATAAAGCGCGGACGCCCTTGCAGCCGGGGGAGCGTCCTCTCTGAGCGCGCTGAAAACGGTTCGTTCCTGTCAACGCCATTACATATACGTTTATTATAGGATCGCCGCAGCCGCTTGTCAAGCCATTTTTCACTGTATTCCGTATCAAAAGCAAAGCGGGCGGAGGATTCATCGGCTGTGTGCCGAACGGGCGCTCCCCATCCGCTTCTTTCCTTCCAAGCCATGCTGGAAACGCTATGGACGGATGCACTTTGCCGCGCCCGCCCTTTACTCCTCCGTCGGTGCGAACTGCGAATTGTACAGTTTCGCGTAGAAGCCGCCGCGGGCCAGCAGCTCTTCGTGGTTCCCCTGTTCCACCACATTGCCTTTATCCAGAACCAGGATGCGGTCCGCATCCCGAATGGTGGACAGGCGGTGGGCGATGATAAAGGTGGTTTTCCCTTTCATCATCTTCCGGAAAGCCCGCTGGATCCGCAGTTCGGTCAAAATATCGACCGAACTGGTCGCTTCGTCCAGGATCAGCATCGGCGGGTTCATCAGCATCGCCCGGGCGATGGTCAACAACTGCTTCTGCCCCTGGGACAAGTTGCCGCCGTCCTCGGAAATCATCGACCGGTAGCCTTCCGGCAGCCGGCGGATGAAGCTGTGGGCATGGGCGGCCTTCGCGGCGGCCTCCACCTCCTCGTCGGTGGCGTCCGGCTTGCCGTAGGCGATGTTGTCCCGCACCGTACCGGCGAAAAGCCAGGTTTCCTGCAGCACCATGCCGAAGCTGCGCCGCAGGCTGTCCCGCGTCAGGGAGGTGATATCCTTGTCGTCGATATAGATATG
>CAMMRL010000007.1 GCA_946499275.1 uncultured Clostridia bacterium
AACGGTGCAGGCCATGAGCGACGCCATCCTCGGCGGCTGCGAACTGGAGCTAACCAGCTCCAAAGGCTCCCTGTGCTTAAACAGCAAAGGGAGGTGGAACTATGCGAGGCGGATCTCCCACGACGGTGTGTACGCCGAGGGAATCCACTGGCCCGGGGAACGTCCGCAACACGTCGGCGCTATATCGCCAGAAAAGCAACACGATGGACATGGTTTCTAGTCGGCGCGAAATTCAAAAGCCCTTTTCCAGAGCGACAATAAAAACATCGCCCCGCATATCCGCAACCGCAAGCCCAAAGCGGGAATAGGAAAGTTTTTCCCACACGAACACAACGAATATGGCGAGTGACCCGTTGCTGTGCAAATCCGTATTGCCGTTGTCCATGCCACGGGTGTGAGAAGGGAATCGCCTTCCCCCAGTTTTTACCCAAGCATAACAGTTACAGGGTACTAGGCTTAACAATTTCCAAGCTATAATGGCATTGCAACAATTTGAAGGAGGAACTCATGTGAACAAATGGATTCAAAAGGGAATGGCCGCCCTGATGGCCGCCGCCCTGGTGACCGGACAGGCTATATCCGCCAGTGCGGTAGGCGTGGTCAAGCAGGAGGAACGCTTAAAAATCGCTTCCCTGTCCGACACACACTATCTCTCGCCTACCTTGATTAAGGACACGGCGGACTTTACCGAACACCTCAACAGCGACCGCAAGATGTTTGCGGAAAGCGAGGCGTTCCTGGACGCCCTACTGGAAACCGTGAAAAAGGACGATCCGGACGTACTGCTGATCTCCGGCGACCTGACCAAGGACGGCGAAAAGGAAGGACACGAAGCTCTGGCCGGTATCCTAGAGAAGTTTGAAGAGGAAACGGGCGCCGAAGTTTACATCACTCCCGGCAACCACGATCTGAACAACTCCAACGCCATGAACTTCAATACGGACAACGGCGAGGCCGTACCAGCTACCCCCACTAGGCAGAACGATTACAAAGAAGTTTACGCCGACCTCGTTTACAGCGACGACAGCGTGATCGCCACCTTTACCCCTGCCGAAGGAAAGCAGGGGGGCGGTCTCTCTTACGTGGCCCGGCCCAAGGACGGCTTTACCATCATCTCCATCGACTCCGCCCGGTACAGCGCCGACAACACCGACTCCGGCATAGACGAACACGAAACAAGCGGCAACGTAGGCCCTGAGCTGGAAGCTTGGGTGGTGGGGCAAATCAAGGCGGCCAAACAGCGCGGCGACACGGTCATCGGACTGCAGCACCACGGGATGGTCCCTCACTTCAGCATGGAGCCCGACCTATTGCCGATGTATCTGGTCAATGATTACGAACGGCTGGCCCAGGTGTATGCGGACGCCGGGATGTCCTACATCTTCACCGGCCATATGCATGCCAACGACATTGCGAAGGTGACCACCGAAGCGGGCAACACCCTCTACGACATCGAGACCGGTTCGGTGGTGACTTATCCCTCCCCGGCGCGTGCCGTGACCCTGACCCGCACCATTGAAAATGGGACGGTCAAGGAGAGCATGGATATAAGCACCTACACCGGCATCGGCCCGATCACCTTTAGCAATCCGGTTACCGGCAAGGAACAGACCGTTGAGGATATCACCGCTTATGGCAAGGAACACGGTTTTTCCAATGCCATGCTGACTACCACCGTCAATGGCTTCCTGCATGGGTATTACCAGCAGGCAGTGGAAATGGGCGGTATCCGCGCAGTTCTAGAAAATCTCGTTGCCTCTTTGCTAGGAGATCGGCTGCCGGTTGAAAACTTGACATTGGAGCAGGTAATGGATATTGCGCTTCCCCTACTCCTGAATTCTGCGCCGCAGGAAGGCGCCGATATCGGTATTTATTATGAAGATTCCTGTATTAAAATCTGGGCCAAAGGGGAAGGCTCCCCGGGTGAAGATCCTGACGGCATCTGGGCGGCTATTCCTGTCAAAGCGCTGAAGGAAGCCCTTATTCCGCTTCTGGAAACAGTGGATGGCATGCTGAAAGATCCGACGGTTCTGGATGAAATTGTTCAAGATGTGGTAGATGATCTAGTGGCCATACCAGTGTACGAAACCACGGTTCCAGAAGAGACCAAGACCCTACTGAACTACGTTAACTACATTTACCAGAGCCATCTTGGCGGCGAGGACAGCGGCGAACGGCCCGCCTGGGTAGCCGCAGCGACAGAAAAAGTCGAAAGCGGCGAGCTGCTGGAAACCATCCTCGATATAGCTGTAACCGATCTGGCTGAAGCGGTAAACAAACTCCTTGACCAGATGCCTCTGGATGAACTGCTGGGAGTAGAAGGCTGGAATATAGCCGATAAAGCATGGGTTACAATGCAAGGCCGTACGGCGCTGCTTCAGCCGCTAAATGACAATACAAAAGATATACTGAATCTGGTGGCGCTGTTTATTGGATGGGAAGCCGATTCTTCTAGTAATTACATGATCCCGGCGGACTATTCGGTTTATGATCTGCTGACTAACATAAACCGAGTCGGCGGATTGCTGGGCATCAGTATTGACCTTGAAGCGATCCTGTCTGACCTGCTCCTGGGCACCCAGGCCGATCCGGAAGAAGGAACTCCGGCGGAAGAAGGCCTGATCAATGCGGAGCTCAAGAGCCAGATCAACGGCTGGCTGCTGAACCTGGTCAACTCCATGGGCACGGACAGCAACTATCCTGAAGACAACGACACGACCATTACCAACGAGTGGAAACTCCTGACCGACCGCACCGCACGGGACAAAGCCATTGCCGGTGCGGAGACGCTCGACCTCACCCCCTATACGGCTCAAACCGCTAAAGCGGTGACCGACGCTTTGGCGGCTGCCAAGGCCCTGCCCCTGACCGCGACGCAGGCGGAAATGGATGCCGCCGCGAAGGCCCTCAATGATGCGGTAGCCGCGCTGGAAACGAAACCCGGCAGCACCACCGATACAGAGAAACCTGGTGATAATAACACCGGCACCGAAAAGCCGGACGGCGGCAATACCCAGGCTCCGGGGAATGACCAGCCGGATACCCCGGCAGACGTTCCCCAAACCGGCGACACGGCCCCTGTATTCCCACTCCTTCTCCTGGCCCTTTCCGCCGGTGGCATAGCTTTGACCGTCTGCTATAAAAGCAGAACGGTTCATCGCTAAAAACGAAACGGCAAGGCCGTGATAATCGGAAAAAGAGGATCCAGTGACAACAGCCGGTCCCTACGGCGTTGGTCGGCTAAAAGCGAGAATAGAAAACAAAAAAATCCGAGGATGGCAAAACTGCCATCCTCGGATTTTTTAAACGATGAAAAGGCAATCGGCCGTATTTACTGAAAAGATGCCATTAGGATACCGGCAGCTTCAAAACCTGGCCGGGGTAGATGGTATCGCTTTTCAAACCGTTTATCTCCATAATTTCCGAATACCGGTTGCCGGAACCAAGGCAAGTGCGCGCAATTTTCCACAAGGAGTCCCCCCGCCGGACGGTATATTCCCGATAGGTTGTCTCGGGTTTTGTCGGCGTATTCCCCGATGTTCCCGGGATCTTCAATTCCATGCCCGGATAAATCCGGTCGCTTGTCAGCCCATTGAGCTGCATTATCTCCGGATAGCGGCTGCCGCTTCCTAAATATTGCTGTGCAATCGTCCAAAGGGTATCGCCGGACTGTACCCGATGGACCCGGTTTTCCTGTACAGGCGGCGTCGGCTTGGAAGCTTCCGGCTCTTTTTCAAAGGTGATATAGGAAGCGGACAAATAGCCTGTGCGCCCATCGGAAAGCCGCACCTGATAAACGCCCGGCTTGTTTTCCCGCACGGAAACGGCGTCTCCCGCGGATAAGGTGGCTATCACCTTTCCTTTGAGATTGGCATTCGGATAGACCGAAACGTTGGAAAACTCCCGTTTGATATAGGCGTCGACGAACGGGGCTTCTGCCGGCGGCACAGGTTCCGTCTCATCATCCACGGGAGGGACGGGTTGTTCCGGCAAAACGGGCGTTTCCGGTTGCGAGGGCGTGGTAGAGGGGGTATCCTCCGCATCCGTATCACTTCCGTTGACCCACTCCTCATAGCGATCCCATATGGAGGTATCCTCCTGCCCTAACGACCAGGCCCCGGCCCCTTTCAAGTCGTATTTCTCGACAAGCCCCAGCTTCTCTTCATAAGACCGGTCGTTTTCAAACCATGCGACATATCGTCCCGGCTGCAGGACAAAATCCCCGCCGACGGTATATTTTCCGTCTGCTTCGGTCACCGTAAACTCCGCTTTCACGGACTGGCTGGCTTCGTCATACTCGACCGTCGCCTCGCAATCCGCAAGAATCTGCTGAATAATTTTACTGCTGGCTCCTTTTCCCACAATGCGGTTGTCGTCCAGGCTCCAAATGCGTCCGTAAAACGGAACGGCGACCACGATTTTATCCGCAGTCGTTTTGCCCAGGGCGTATTGGATCGAATTCTCCACAAAATCCATACTGGCGACCGGCCCGGCTTCTCCCCCCTCGTAATGTTCATCATACGCCATAATCACCAAATGGTCCGCGTACCGCGCAAGCGCCGCATAATCGTAGGAACCGTGCCAGCCGGTCTGCCAGTTGTTCGGGTTGGCCGCAACCGCAACCGAAACCTCCTTGTCCGCCGGGATTTTTTCCCGCAACAGCCGGACAAGTTCGGTATATGCATTCCTCTGCTCGTGGGTGACGTTCTCAATATCCACATTGATTCCGTCCAAATCGTATTCTTCAATATAATCCGCCAGCTGAGTGGAAAGCGATTCGACGTCTTTCAGCGCATTGATACCCGCCGTCCGGTTCCAATGGTTGCTCAGGAACGGGACGACCTTTATCCCTTTGTCATGCATGCTCTTAATAAAAAAGGGGCTGAGATAGTTGAGCTTCAAGCTGCCGTCTTCCCGGATATCGAAATAGCTGGGCGAGACCGTATCCAAGGCATTATTCGCCTGGTTAACGTACTCAATCTGCTGAATATCCGTCCCACCGTAGAGATAGCCCATGGTGTATCGGTCGTTGGCGGCAAGCGCGGAAAACAGGGCCGAGAAGGCGAGGGTCGCCACTAGAACGCCGGATACTAAGATTTTGACGCTTCGGATTTTGAACTTCTTGGCCTGTTCTAAAACCTTCTCCTTTAAAGCTTGGTCCCTGGCCTTTGGGCTTTGGCGGTTATAAAATTCTTCGGCAAACTCCGCTTCCCCGCCGGGAAAGTCGAGAATCAGGGTATACGTTCCGTCCCCATTGGGAGTAACACACATATTCGGCATCAAACAGCCCACCTTACCTTTCTATTCGCATGGTTTCTTTCATCGGCTTTATTATGCGTCCTATTTCCTCAATTATCCGTCTCGTACGGCTAAAAACCATGCCGTCAACCAGTTCAGGCCGCGGCTTTTCACACATTTACTGTCGGATGCGATCCTTGGCCGCCGCCTTTCGTACATGGCAAGCGTGAAAATCCGGCCCGAGACTTCCGTATCGACAAAATATGCGGATTGATGTATAATGGAAAATGATGCGTATACAGATGATTTTGACAAAGTGGAGACCGCCGTATGGAAAACAGTTACTTTAATGAGAATTCCCTCAAGGATCTGTTGGATGAGATTGAATATGTGTATTTATCGGACAACCGTCCGTGGATTATCGGATACAGCGGCGGAAAAGATTCAACAGTCGTGGTGCATCTGGTTTATTCTATGCTTCTGCGTCTCGACCCTTCGCAACGCAAAAAACACATATACGTCGTCTCTTCGGACACTATGGTGGAAAACCCGTTGATCAAGGCGTACTTGTCCGAAATGCTCGATTCGCTGAACGCCGCCGCCAAAAAAGCGGGGCTTCCCCTTACGGCCCATCCGGTGCGGCCGGACCCAAGCAATACCTTCTGGGCCAATATTATCGGCCGCGGATTTCCTACCCCGAACCTCAACGGGCGTTTCCGCTGGTGTACCGACCGACTGAAAATCAACCCAAGCGGAAAATTTATCGAAGACATTATCCGCCGGGAAAAAACGGAAGTGGTCGTCCTGCTCGGTGTCCGCAAGGCGGAAAGCCTCGCCCGGAAACGGCGGATTGAGGGGCGGGAGATTATGGGCCGCCTGCTCAACCGCCATGAAACCATCAAGCAGGCGTTCGTCTATCCCCCCATCGTCGGGCTGTCGACCGACGACGTCTGGTCGATCCTCCTGTCGAACAATAGGCATACCGCCTGGGGCGGGGACAATTCGAAACTGGTTTCCCTCTATTCCGATGCGGACGGCGAATGCCCCTTCGCCGGCATCTCCAGCAAAGACGAACAGCAGCAGTCCTGCGGCAACTCCCGTTTCGGGTGCTGGGTCTGCTCCGTCGTAAAGGAGGACAAATCGCTCAACGGGTTTATCCGTTCCGGCCATCGGGAGCTCATCCCGCTGCAAAAATTCCGGCAGTGGCTGATCGACCTGCGGTGGGAATCCGGCCGGCGGGAACAGAAAATGCGGGGAGGCCGCATCTACTACACCAAAGACGGCGACCTTGGTTACGGCCCCTTTACCTGGGAAACGCGCCAGGAAATCTTAAAACAGCTCCTTTTGCTGCAAAAACGGATGAATTATGAACTGATTACCCTGGAAGAACTGCGGGCAATCGACGCGATCTGGGACGACGAGCTGGATTTAACCCGGCGCGTCCTGGTGGATCTGTATTACGAAGTCACCGGGGAAAAGCTTCCGTGGCACGATTGGAAAACGCCGCTGTTTGACGAACAGACCATCGCCAAGATACAGGACTATGCCGCCCGCTACGACGTTCCGCTGGACCTGGTACGCGACATGATTCTGGCTACGGAGAAAAACAAGCACTTTTCCAATCCGCAGCTGCTGCGCAACGCTCTGGACAAGGCCGTTACTCAGCAATACTTATATGTCGATAGATTGCGAGAGTTTATTGATGAGAATTAACCGTGTAAAACTGTACAATATCAGTTCCTATTCCGGGACCTGGGAAATGGATTTCACCGTCTCCGGAACGCGGAATATCGTACTGATCGGCGGCCAGAACGGAACCGGGAAAACCTCCCTGTTTACGGCGATCAAGCTCGCCCTATACGGCCCGCTCTGTTTCCAGTTCCAAAGCAAAAACAACCAATACACGGCCCGGATCAAAGAATTTATCAACCACGACGCTTTCGCCCATTCCGAAGTGAGCGCGTATATTGAACTGGAAATCGAAATCCCGCGGGATCAAACCATGGTCCGGTATACCATCCGCCGCGAGTGGACATACGCCGAGAAAAAGCTTACCGAAATGGACGATTTTTGGGAAGACGGGAGACGGCTGAATGAAAAGGAAGTGGATTTTTTCCAAAGCTATCTTTACCATGTCATCCCCCCGAATCTGTTTGACTTCTTCTTCTTTGACGGTGAGGAAATCGCGAACTTTTTCTCCACCCCCGGCTACCACTCTTTCTTGAAGGAAGCGGTCCTGACTCTTGACCATTACGACACCTTCCGCCTGATTGAAAAATACTGCCGGCGTTACACGGTCAGCGAAGACGATTCCGAAGCGGCCCGGAAACAGCGGGAGGAATACGACGCCATCTGCGACGAACTGGACCAGGCGGACGACGTACGCCGGACGCGGGCGCTCCGCATAGAAGAATTGCAGAAAAAGGCCGACGAATGCGAACAGGAGCGCACCGGTTTGGAGGAGTCCTTTAAAAAGAGCGGAGGGCTGCTTCAGGGGGAACGGGAGAGCCTGCAAAAGCAGGCCGACGCTTTGGAGCGGCGCCGCGATCAACTCAATACACAGCTCAAGGGGTTTGTCGAGGAAAACAACCCTCTTATACTGACCATGCCGGTGGCAAAAGCCCTGCGTGCCCAGCTTTCGCTGGAAGACCAGATGCGGCAGTACCATACCATCGCCCGGCAGGTTTCACCCGACCGGCTGGAAACCCTGCTTGTCGGCCTGCTGCCCGCTTTCGGCGTGGAGCGGACGGAGGAATTCATCCAGGCGCTGTCCAAGGTATTGGACGATTCCGTCAAGCCGCCGATGGATACGGAGCATTTCCGTTTTATCCATGACCTGTCCCAGGAACAGCGGGAAGCGGTGGGAGAAGTCCTGAGCCGTCTAGACCGTTTCGACCGGGACAAAATCGCCGGGCAGATCCGGGAAAAAGAGGACATCGGCCAGGAAATGGCAAAGATACGCAAAATTTTGGACAGCAGCCGTTCTCCGGAAGAAGTCGCGGCGTATGAAAACCGGATGGCTGAGCTGGAAACGGAGCAAGAGCAGTATGCCCAGGAGCTGGAAACGGAACAAAAGCTGGAAGCCGAGTACGAAATCCATCTGGAAAAGCTGGAGATTCGCCGGAAATCCCTACGGTCGGCGCTGATCAGCTCCACCCGGAAAATTGAAGCCGGCGAGTACACCGAGCGGCTTAGCGATATGATGCACGCTATGCTTTCCGAACTGCTGGATGACAAGTGCCGGCAGATTGAGTCGGAAACGCTGCGGCTGTCCAAGGAAATCCTGCGTAAGGAGCATTTCATCGACCTAGTGGAACTGGACGAAAACTTCCACTTTTCCCTGTACCGGCGGGAAGAATACACGTTCGAAGAGCTCTCTTCCCTTTTTGCCAACCTCGGGGCCGACGACCTCTCCCGGCGGATCGGCAAGCAGGGGGTACAGATGCTGCAGGAATATTTCCAGGCGTCGTCCATTACGGGCCTGAAAAAGCTTTTTAAAAGGCAAAAGAACCAGGCTACCCTGTTTGATGACAAGCGGTTCGACCTGTATAAACGAATTGAGTTTTCGCAGTTGTCCAAGGGGGAAAAGCAGATCTTTATCCTTTCGTTGTACTGGGCGATTATCAAAACGTCCGGCTGCGATATCCCCTTTGTGATCGATACGCCGTTTGCGCGCATCGATGCGGAACACCGGGAACAAATCACCAAAAAGTTTTTCTTGGATATCAGCGGGCAGGTAATCATCCTTTCGACCGACGAGGAAATCACTTCCACCTATTATTCGATATTGGCGCCGTATCTCGCCCAGGAGTACACCCTTTCCTACAACGAGGAAAGCGGCGGGACGCAGGTAAGCCCGGGCTACTCTTTTGGAGGGGTGCGCTCATGATTTTCAAGCTGAAGGTCTCCAAACAGACCGAGCAGATTTTCAAGACGCTGGATCAACGAACCGGCTTAAAGCCCTATACCCTGGTAAAACACGCCATCGCGTGGTCCGTACGGGAAGCGCAGCCGCTGGCCGATGAAGATTTTGGGACCGACGCGGCGGGGCTGGAGCTGAACCGCCAAACCATTACCGGCAGTTACGACGCGTATTTCAAGGCGGTAATCGAGCAGTACGAACAGCGTCCGCTTTCGGAAGACGAATACTTTCCGCGGTATGTCAAAGCGCACATCGACCGCGGGGCGGTGATTCTCAATGCCATGTTCAACCATGCCGGTACGCTCGACCGGTATATTCTGCAGAGTATGGGAATAGGAGACACGGTATGATTTACCTGGATTACTGCGCGACAACACCGATAGACCCGGCCGTGTACGAAGCCATGGTCCCCTTCCTGACCACGGAGTACGGCAACCCTTCCAGCAAATACTACGGTCCCGCCGTCCGCGCAAAGGAAGCGGTGGAACAGGCGCGGGAACAAGTAGCCCGCCTGCTCCGCGCCGAGACGCAGGAAATCCTTTTTACCTGCGGGGCTACCGAAAGCAACAATACGATTATCAAGGGGATTGCTGATTACCGAAAGCATTACGAACGCCGGGGAAACCACATTATCACCTCGCAGGTGGAACACCATGCGACGCTAAACGCCTGCCGTTTTTTAAACGGGGATATTTATTCCAACCGTGACGACACGTTCACCTTAATCCAAGCCCCCCGCAAGGTCGACCGCGGATACGAAGTTGACTTTTTGCCGGTGAATGCCTACGGGCAGGTGGAACCGGATACCCTGGCGAAGGCGCTCCGCCCTCAAACCGTCATCGTCTCCATCCTTTGGGGGAACAACGAGATCGGTTCCCTGAGCGACGTCGGCACGCTAGGGGGGATCTGCCGGGAACAAGACGTTTTCTTCCACTCCGACGCCACTCAGGTTCTGGGCAAACTCCCCATCGACGCGCACAGCCTGCCGGTGGACGCCCTCTCTTTCTCCGCGCATAAACTCCGCGGCCCGAAAGGGGTGGGAGGGCTTTACGTCCGCACCGACGAATTCGGCCTGATGCCGCCCTTTTCCTCCCTGATGCACGGCGGGGAGCAGGAAAACGGGATCCGGGGGGGGACGCTGAACGTCGCCAATATCGTCGGTTTCGGCAAGGCCGCGGAATTGGCCGCCGCCCGTTTGGAAAAAGACCTGGCCGCCGAACAGGCTCTGGACCGGCAGATACGGGAGCTGCTCCTTGCGACGCCGGGCGTGGAACTGCTCGGCGACCCGGCGCACCACATCCCCGGTATATTCAGTTTCGTGATGCAAGACCCCTTCTTTAACAACGAACAGTTCCTGAAGCGGATCGGGCCGGAAATCGCCGCTTCCGCCGGTTCCGCATGCACGGCGGGGGAACCCTCCCATGTCCTGCAGGCAATTGGAAGGGGCGATCAGACGGGGCGGGTGCTCCGCCTTTCCATCGGGAAGGAAAGCACGCTTTCCGATATCCAGGCCCTGCTCTCCCGTTTGGCATAAATGCCTAAATAACCCCAAGAAATCTTATTATTCCTGCTAATTCTCTTTTTATTGACAAATTCTTTCTATTTTGTTATCCTATGACCATCGGGAGTTATTCCAAATTTTGGGCGATTTCCGTGCCCATCGTAAGTGCTTGCATAACACCTGTGTTTGCATAGCCGGATGCCCATACTCTGCGGGACAGATATGCGGAATAGGATAAAACCGGTTCGTATGACAGGTCTGCATGCGGCCCTCTTTTTTCGACTTCTTGCGTCTCTGTTCAGGCAGGGACGCAATTTTTTTGTCGAAAATTTGATAAGGGGGAACAGACTATGACAAAACTCAAAATTCCAGCAAAAGACTTTCGGCGCTTTGACGACCCGCTTACCGAAGAACGGAACGAAGGCCGTCCCATCAAATACCGGTTTTATGCGAAGGTGGCGGACATTCCCATGGAGCTGCTCGACTGGATGGACACCAACCCGCGCGACCAGAACCTGAATACCGACACGTCCCGTGCCATCCGGGAAACCCTGATGGACGACAGCAATCCCCATTTCCACCTATGGAACCGCGGCATCCTGATTTCCGCAGATAGAGTCACGTTTGACAACCGAAACGGCATGGCGGAAATCGTTTTGGACGACCCGCAGGTCCACGGCAATATTGACGGCGGGCATACCCTGCGGATCATTCTGGAATGCCGACAAAAAGTGGACGACGGCCAAATGGAACGGATGCCCAATCAATACGTCGAAATGGAAGTCATCACCGGGCTTGATTTTCCGGAGGGGCTGGCGGAAGCGCGGAACACCAGCGTGGCGGTCGACCTAAAGAGCATGGAAGAGCTGCGTAAAAGCTTTGACGTTCTGAAGGAGATCCTGGAACCTTGTACGTTAAACGGCCGGCACTATGTGGAACGGATTGAGTTCCGTCAAAACCAGATGCGGGCGGCGAAAAGTGCGGAAAAGGAAAAATCCCCGGGAGCGGAACCGCGGAACTGGGTGGACGTGCGCGAAGTGATCTCCATTTTGAATATGTTCAATCTCTCGTTGTATCCCAATACCGAATTAGACTGTCAGCACCCAATCCAATCCTTCAGTGGAAAAGAGGTCGGTTTAAAGCGTTTTTTACAGGCTGGGCTTGGGAAAAACGCGACGGACGATGAACGCCGGGAAGCGCGAAACACGCGGCTTCAGCAGATGGCCCCGATAATCCCGGATATTATCAAACTGTGGGACCATATTGAGTGCCACTTTGCCGAAGCGACCGCGCAGATCAACAAACGATACGGGACGCGCAAGTATTCTAAAAGCGGCAAATCGCAGGCCATGTACTCCATGTTTTCCGGTACGAAGCTGAAATATGTCGTTCCCAAGGGCATCCTGTATCCCCTGGTCGGATCGTTCCGGGCGATGGTGCGGACCGACCCGGAAGGAAACTATTATTGGGCGGCAGATCCTTTCCAGGCTTGGGAGGATATGAAAGAACCATTCGCCAAATTTGTGATGGACACCTCCGATGAATTGGCCAATTACCCCGCCAGCATCGGCCGCTCAACCAATCTGTGGTCCAATCTGTTTTCGAACATGTATGTATACGCCCTGCGTCACGAAAGCGCCGCCGTTAGACCTTGACGTGTCGGCATTGCCGCCACCGTCGTAGACAAAAGGATGACTGCGGCATTTTAGAGACATAAAAGAGGAGCCGGATTCTTTTCAGCATCCGGCTCCTTTGTTGGTTGCTTCGGATTTGGCGGCTTGGCTCACCGCCGCTTATTCCTTTTGAGCCTTGCCCTGATTGGCTACCTTTTGCATTTTCTCTTCAATTAACGCGGGGTCGCCCAGATAGGCTTTGCGGACCACCTGGAAATCCGCATCGAATTCATAGACCAGAGGGATGCCGGTCGGTAGGTTGACTTCCATAATCTCCTTAGGCGTCAAGCCCTCAAACGCCATCATCAAGGCGCGCAGGGAATTGCCGTGTGCAGTGATGAGAATCCTCTCCCCTTCCTGCATATGGGGACGGATTTCCTGTTCAAAATACGGCACGGTACGGGCAATGGTTTCCTTCAGGCTTTCGGTCAATGGAAGCTGGGATTGTTCGATCCCGCGGTATTGTTCCTGCAAAGCCGGGTTCCGTGAATCGGCAGGGTCCAGGGCCGGCGGCTGTACATCGAACGAGCGGCGCCAAATTTTCACCTGTTCCTCCCCGTATCTTATCGACGTTTCGGATTTATTTAGGCCCTGCAGGCCGCCGTAATGCCGCTCGTTCAGCTTCCAGCTTTTGACGACGGGCAGCCATTCCCGGTCCATTTCTTCCAGCGCGAGGTTCAGGGTATGGATGGCGCGTTTGAGATAAGACGTATAGCAGCGGTCAAAATCAAAACCCTCCGCCTTCAATAAGCGTCCCGCTTCTCGGGCTTCGTTTTCGCCGGTTTCGGACAAGTCCACATCGGTCCAACCGGTAAAACGGTTCTCCTGGTTCCATTTGCTTTCCCCGTGCCGTAAAAGCACCAATTTCATTTGGACAATCCCCTTTCATAAAGCCGCCGTGCCGGCAATACCAGCGATGACGGCCATAGGTTATATATGACCAGCATACCGCTAAATATACAAAGAAGCCCGGGCCGGCCGGGCTTCTCCACGTTAAGCCGGCCGGATGGCGGCTTTATGTATAAATCAAACGAGCGCTTTCCCAAGCGCGACGCAGGCAGCCTGGGCGTCGTCGTCCGGCGTCTCGTTACAGATGACGCTGTCGCAAGCGAAAACCGCGCCGTCGCTCCGGCAGGTCTCTTCCCAAGTGCGCATCCATTCGCCGTCGCCCCAGCCATAGGAGCCGAACAGCGCGATTTTTTTCCCTTTGAGTTTCGGTTCGCACCCGGCGAACATCGGCTCGAATTCGCCGTCTTCCAGCTGTTCCGCCCCCATCGACGGGCAACCGAACGCCGCGGCGTCGTAAGCGTCCAGCATATTCCCGTCGAACTCAGCGGCGGTAAACAGGGAGACCTCCGCCCCCGCGCTCCGCGCGCCTTCGGCAACCTTCTGCGCCATTGCTTCGGTATTGCCGGTACCGCTCCAATAAATCACAGCCACTTTACTCATGAATCATACCTCTTCTCTGAAAAATTATGTCAAGCCGCTACGGTGAGCTGCCGGATGCTTCGGCCCTCCTTCCAAAGCCGAGCGTAGACGTCCCGGCATTTCTGGAATTTGGCAAACAGTTTTACCGCTTCGCATTCATCCGTGTATACCTTCCAGCATCCCGTGCATTTCCAATTGCGGCCCGCATTTTCAATAAACCCCAACACGTCCCCCAACGGATACCCAAGAAACAAACCGATTTCATGGGGGAAGCCGTCAAAGGCCGCCAGCCGTTGCTTCAGGATTTCAATCGCCTTGTCCGGCTCCGCGCTCGAATAACCGCAGGAGGACAGAAAACCGGCAACGCCCGGCCGGCACAGGTCATGGCGCAAGCGGGATTTGCGGCAGACATAGACAAGCGCCGTCCGCTCCACGCGGCGGAGCACCAGCAGAGAAACGCCTTTATCCCCCAGCTGCCGGTTCCACTTCTCCAACTGTGCCCTGAGGTCCTCCTCCGACGTATAGGCCAAGCGAAACAGGCTGGCCGTCTTCAAAGACGCCAAGGTAGGGGCGCAATGGGCGATCAGATATCGTTCGAGCAAGCCGATTCCTCCTTAGACAGCGGCGCAGTGCTCGGCAAGCACGGTGTGCAGGGCGTTTGCGCTGCTGGTGTGTATTCTGGCGACCGGGATATTGTTGCGTTTTGCCTCCTGAAAAGCACTGATGACCATCTTATGGGATACGGTGTTGGTGAACAATATCAGCAGATCGGGGCATCCCATCTTTTTCTTTAGGGAGCCGTTCTCTTTGGTAAATACCTTCGCCTTGCAACCGTAACCTTTGCAGATTGTTTCATATTGGCAGGCCATTCGTTCGTTTCCACCCACGATCACTATACTCATTCTCTGTTCCTTTCTGTTTGAATATACGTTGAATGTCCAGGCATTCGTTATACCGCAATTGTTCCCTAGCTCCCGTACCGTCCGTTTGAGTATCGAGGGCGAGAGAAACAGCCAATGGTTAGTTGTAGCTAACTATCTCGTCAAAAAACAACGGCTAGTATACTGCCGGCATAAGGTTAGTATTAACTAACCAAAGGATACCATACCCCTGCTTCTTTGTCAACAGGTATTTTCCATGTTGGCCGTGCTTTTTCCCATTGTTATGTACAGGTACCTTTAAAATGGAGCCGTACGGCCATCTTACCTCTCTTTTGGTAGACTTCGCCACCTTTTGGCCCTTCCAACGATTAAGCGAAAAAGGAACGGGACGGGCCAATGCCTCGTCTCGTTCCTTTTTTGTTTCGTCTACCGGTTTCACTTTTTCTGCCCATGGCAGGCGCCGGAGGAGGGACAATGGTCACAGCTGCAGCCGCAGGAGGTTTGGCCTTTCTTCCGGTCACGGTACAGCTTTCCAACAATGAGCAATACCACAACCAGCAATACAGCGCCGATGGCTATTGTCCCCCCGTATTCCGTCAAAAAATTCAACACACTTGTCTCCTCCTCTGCTATTTTCTTTGACAAGGATATCAAACTCTTACTTTCTTCTCCAAACGGTTGCTCTCTTTATACGGACGGAAGAGCATAAACAGGATGAACGCGAGGACCAAGAGAGCCACTATCAGCCCGACCACATTGACGTTGCCGGTGAAGAGGGAACCGATCTGGAATACGATCAACGAAACCGCATAAGCGAACACGCACTGATAGCCAATCGCGAAAAGGGTCCACTTGGCGTTGTTCATTTCACGCTTGATCGCGCCCATAGCCGCAAAGCAGGGAGCGCACAACAGGTTGAAGATCAGGAAGGAATAGGCGGACAGCATCGTGAAGTGCTGCTGCATATTCGCCCACACCTGCCAGCCGTTTTCCGCCACTTCTTCAAAGCCGCCGTACAGCACGCCGAAGGTGCTGACCACGTTTTCCTTCGCAATCAGGCCGGTGATGCACGCCACAGCCGCCTGCCAATCACCCCAGCCGAGCGGGGCAAAGATCCAGGCGATGCCGTTGCCGATGACGGCGAGAATCGAGTTGTTCAGGTCGCTGACCATGCCGAACTTGCCGTTTTCCACGCCGAAGCCCTGGAGGAACCACAGCAGGATAGCGGAAAGCAGGATCACCGTACCGGCCTTTTTAATGAAGGACCAAGCGCGTTCCCACATGGAACGGAGCACATTACCGACCGTCGGCAGATGGTAAGCGGGAAGTTCCATGACAAACGGCGCCGGATCGCCCGCAAACATCTTGGTCTTTTTCAGCATAACGCCGGAGATGATGATCGCCGCGACGCCGACAAAATAAGCGCTCGGCGCAACCCACCAGGCGCCATGGAACAGCGCGCCAGCAATCAACGCGATAATCGGCAGCTTTGCCCCGCAGGGGATAAAGGTGGTGGTCATAATCGTCATACGGCGATCACGTTCGTTTTCAATCGTGCGGGAAGCCATGATGCCGGGGATACCGCAGCCGGTACCGATCAGCATCGGGATAAAGGATTTGCCGGACAGGCCGAATTTGCGGAAAATCCGGTCCATCACGAAAGCAATACGCGCCATATAACCACAGGATTCCAGGAACGCCAGGAAGATGAACAGCACCAACATCTGCGGCACAAAGCCGAGTACCGCGCCGACACCACCGATAATGCCGTCCAGGATCAACCCCTGCAGCCAGTCCGCGCAATGGATCGCTTCCAAGCCGCTTTCCACAAGGCCTGGAATACCAGGCACCCACACGCCGTAGTTCGCCGGGTCGGGTTCCTCCAGCGCGGCGGCTTCTTCATAAGAGGCGAAGGTAACCGGGATGGTTTCGGTTACATTGCCGTTGTCGTCATACAGGTACGCATTGGTGGTCAGGTCGGTCGCCTGCGACGGGTCCAGCCCCGCGTCGGCTGCTGCGGATTCGAATGCCTCCACCACCGCGCCGGGGACTTCGTACTCTTCCGCGGCCGCCTCGTAACCGGCGGTGCCGATGCCGAACAGATGCCAGCCTTCCCCGAACACACCGTCGTTCGCCCAGTCGGTCGCCCAGGTGCCCACGGTGGTGACCGAAACGAAATACACGATGAACATCACTACCGCGAAGATCGGGAGAGCCGCCCAGCGGTTGGTTACCACCTTGTCGATTTTATCCGAGGTGGTCAGTTTGCCCGCGTTCTTCTTTTTATAGCAGCTCTTGATAATAGAAGCAATGTACACATACCGCTCGTTGGTGATGATGCTTTCCGCATCGTCGTCCATCTCTTTTTCCGCTGCCTGGATGTCTTGTTCAATATGCGCGAGAACCGTTTTATCCAACTTGAGCTGTTCGAGCACTTTCTCGTCGCGTTCAAAAATTTTAATGGCGTACCAGCGCTGCTGTTCCGCCGGCAGGCTGTGAACCGCCGCTTCCTCGATATGTGCAATGGCATGTTCCACTGCCCCGCTGAAGCTATGCTGTGGAACCGTCACCGGCCCGGAAGCCGCTTTTACCGCTTCCTCCGCCGCTTCCATAATACCATCGCCTTTGAGGGCGGAAATTTCTACCATCTTGCACCCGAGCTGGCGGGAAAGTTCCCCAATATGGATATGGTCGCCGTTTTTCTTCACCACGTCCATCATGTTGACCGCCACAACCACCGGGATCCCCAGTTCCGTGAGCTGCGTGGTTAAATAAAGGTTCCGCTCCAGGTTGGTGCCGTCAATAATGTTGAGGATAGCATCCGGGCGCTCGTTGATCAAATAATTCCGCGCCACGACTTCCTCCAGCGTATAAGGAGACAACGAGTAAATACCCGGAAGGTCCATGATCACTACATCGCTGTGCTTTTTCAGTTTCCCCTCCTTTTTCTCAACCGTAACACCGGGCCAGTTTCCGACAAACTGATTCGAACCGGTCAGCGCGTTAAACAACGTCGTCTTACCGCTGTTCGGATTCCCTGCCAGGGCAATTCGAATTTCCATCGCACTTCTTCCTTCCATCGCATCCCATATGTAATTAGTTTAAGCTAACTTACCTGCCAAAAAACCGGGGCTTTCCGCCCCTTTTCCGCTATTACTGAACCTCAATCATTTCCGCATCCGACTTGCGGATGGAAAGCTCATAGCCCCGCACGGTTACCTCCACCGGATCGCCAAGCGGCGCCACCTTACGGACATGTACGTCTACACCACGCGTAATGCCCATGTCCATGATTCGGCGCTTCACCGCCCCTTCTCCGTGGAGCTTCACGACCTTGACCGTATCCCCCACCTTTGCCTGCTTCAACGTTTTCATTGGATGACCCCCCGTCCTTTCACTGAGTAAATTGGCCGCGCCGGAAAGAAGCGCTTACAGGATGCCGCTTTGGAAGTGTCTGTCCGCCGGCCGGCGGCAAAATGGCCGCCCTGTCGAGTTCCCCTTTTCAGCGCCGCTCTTTACACCATAATTTTGCTCGCCATTTCCCGGCTGATAGCTATGCGGGAATTTTTCACGTTCACAATCAGATTCCCGCCGATGGTGGAAATCACCGTAACGTTCCCTCCCGTTACAAAACCGAGGTTTTCCAGATGGGCGCGCACTTCCGGATTGCCCCCAACTTTTCGGATAATGCTCTCTTCGCCGATATTGGCAAACGTTAACGGCATCATTTGCTCACCCCTTTTATACAGCAATGGCCAATGCAAACGGCTTTCTTCAATAAAGTTAGCACTTTCTAACCGAACTAATGTTAGCACTAACTAACTTTTTTGTCAACGAAAATTCCCATCTTTTTTTAAGAAAGAGCAACTCTTTAAAAAATATACAGAATGTGTTATACTACCTTTATACCTATTATAGCGAATGACAATACAAACAATGGGTTTTAAAATGGAGGCTCTATGAAGATTCAGGAATCCGCGGAAAATTATTTGGAAACAATTCTCATCTTACAAAACAGCAAAGGGGCCGTACGTTCCATTGATGTTGTAAACGAATTGGGGTATTCCAAGCCGAGCGTGAGTGTCGCGATGAAAAACCTGCGGGAGAACGGCTATATTGAGATGAACGCCGACGGCTTTATCACGTTGCTGGGCCCTGGCCGGGAAATTGCCGAAAGAATCTACGAACGGCACACCCTGCTTACCGACTGGCTGGTGGCCCTGGGCGTCCCCCCCGCTCAAGCGGTGGAAGACGCTTGCCGCATGGAACATGTCATCAGCGCGGAAAGCTTTGATGCAATCAAGCGCCATGTGCAGCAAAGGACAGCGGATGCCCGCTGAAAGGGAAAACGGTGTATAAAGGCAGGGACCGTTTATCGGGGGCCAATCGTACCCATAGTACCGAGTCTCTTTATCAATGGTCCCCGTAAGCCAAGTCGTTTTCTATTATATGGGGTGGGCCTGCATCCCGTAAAGGCGCTACCTGTTTAGAGGAGGGTAACCGTGGGGGATTGACCAAATCGCGAAATAGCGGGAGTTCGACCCCGTTCTCCGGGGGCTTCCGGCAGGCCGCGGAATTAGAAGCGGGAATGGGAACCGCTGAAAAGGCACGGTATCGAAAAAGCAGGCGATGCCGGCGATTGAATGGTTCCGGAAAGTCTCCCTCCCAATCAATAAAAAACCGGACTGCTTTATCCACAAGCATATCGGCATATACCGCTCCCAGGTTAAGTCCAGCATCGTATTTCTCCCCTGTGTCTTTGGAAACGGCTTGTTCTTTGGCTAACATCCCGATTGATAAAAAGGCGATACGCTTACAGTAAGCGTATCGCCTTTATGATTGTCAACTATTTACTTGCGTCTTTTTCCATCTGGCGCGGGGTGCATTTCCGGACGACGCCCTCGTCGAATTTCACATCCAGCGTCGCGGCGTACTCTTTGATTTCCTCATCATACTCCTCGAATTTCGCCCCGTAGATGATGTTTTCGCGATTCTGCTCAAAGTACGATTCGCCGTCCTCGTTCTCTTTGTTCACCTCTTCCGGGTCCAGCCGGAGGATTAACGCCATGGTATTGGTGGAACCACCCTTTTTGTATTCTACAATCTTCGCTTCGCCCACCGGCACGGACTTGACCGCCGTGGTAAAAGCTTCGTCGTCATAGGTATTGGCGTCAATATTTTTCAGGTTCGGGTCGGTATCCTCTTCGTCTTCCTCCTTGTCGTCCTCGCCCCCATCGTCGGCACTAGTGGTGGGAGTAGTCGTAGAGCCCGTCGTAGCGTCGCCTTCCGGACCGGCCGTAGTGGTTGCCTGCCCCGTAGTGGTCGTTGTATCCGAACCGGTCGTATTGGCGGATGTGGTGGTCGCCCCCGAGGTGGTTGTTGTGGAAGAGGAGGACTTGTCCTTGTTATACTGTTCGATCACCTTATCGAAATCGCCGTCTTTTTCGTACATCTCCAGGTATCCCTCGAGCTGTTTCTTGATCTCCGCAATCTTCTCATCGCTGAGGTCCGCTCCGCTGGAGCTGTCAGTCAAGCTGATTTCAATGATCTTGTAACTCAAATAATTCTCATCAAAATACTTACGGATGTCCTCCTCGCTCATCGCCCGTTCGCCGCCATTGTCGTAGAGACCATAGAACAGGGTGCGCTCGTTGAGGGAGTACGCCCGCAGCATTTCACCATAGCTTTCCTTATTGAAACCCATCTGGATGATGTCGTCCGTCTTTACCTGATCGATCTGTTTCTCGATTTCCGCCGCTTCCTCGGCATCCGGTTGCAACCCGTACTCCTTGATCTTGTTTTCCAACGCTTTCTGGCGGACAATGGTGTCTTTGGTCATCTGGATGATGTAGTCCTCAACGGACAGCTCCTTTTCATCGTCCCCCTCGCCGTATTTCAGGGTCTGATCCCAGGGGTCCATATTATAATACTGGTACATGTACAGATTGTAGTTCGTAAAGGTCTGCTGGTACATCATGTACATGTAAGCAAGGTACACACCGGTGCTATAATCCTTGCCGTCCACGGTTGCCGCCACCGCCGGGGTGGAACAGCCGGTCAGCAGCAGTGCCGAGGCCAGAACAGCGCACGCCGTTTGTTTTATGCGTTTGGACAGATGCATTACGATGACTTCCTCTCTGTGGTGGTATTCCCCATACAGGCGTTTTGGTCGTTTCCTGATGCAATTTACACAAGTCGTCCGGGATAATCCGGCGATAATACAGTTTTTTATTATACAGGATTTCCAAAGGTTTGTCCACAGCTAAATTGAGAAAAGACGGCAAAATCCGGAAACTCCTCCCATTTTGCGATTTACGCAGAGGATAAACAGCGCCGTTTTCGACATTATATTACAAATGGTTGAAAGTATACCGCACCAAAAGCGGAGAAAAGGCATAGAAAAAGGGCGCCGCTTCCATGCCGCGCCCTTTTCATAGGGGGTTCGATTGCTATCAGCCGTAGATGAAATGATGCAGCGCCAAAACTGAAGCGGTTGGATCCTTCAGCCCCAGGCACGAACCAACGCCTTTCACATAAACCGCATACCACTCATCCCGGTCGGGCAACATCATCTGGCTGACCTCATAGGACAGGTACGCCGGGGAATTGGCGATATAGCCCAAAATTTCGCTTTCCGACATATTGGTGCTGACATAGGGAAGCACCTCATACAGCACATTATTCAGCGTGCCGATCCCGGCGCCCTTCGCCTTGGTCATCAACGCCTGGAGGACAGTGCGCTGGCGGGTAGTGCGGCCCCAGTCGTCCCCGATATGCCGGATACGGGAATAATACAGGGCCTGTTCCGCGTTGAGGTGGCAAAGCCCCTCTTCGTTCTGCTTTACCGGCACTTCCTGATGGTTGACCCGGAACTCATTGATCTCGGCGTCGGTCAGGACGATATCCACACCGCCCATCGCGCCTACAGCAATTGTAAAGGCTTTGAAGTTGACGGCCACATACTGGTCGAGCTTAATCCTGAAATTCTGTTCGATCGTCTGGGCAAGGAGATCAAAGCCGCCGTAGCTGAAAGCGTGATTCAGCTTGCCGTAGCCGTGGCCCGGAATCGCCACATAGCTGTCCCGCAGCAGGGAGATAAGCTTGATTGTTTTATGATATTTATCGATAGAGAGGATAATCATGGAATCGCTGCGTCCGGAATAATTCGTAGGGTCGTCGCGACTGCCTACATCGGTTTCCACGCCGACCAGCAGAATATTGGTGATCACCTTGGTATTCCCCTGGATAGCAATGCTGTTCACCGAATCCACCGCGTCGTTAATCTCAACGGGATCGTCGACAATGACACCGCTGAAATCCGGTTCCAGCGGGTCGGGTTCGATCGAGGTGACGTAACTCACACCGCTGTCGTTCGGATCGATTTTTCCCATCCGCCCAAGCATCACCTTTAAATAGACGCCCCCGGCAATCAGCAGCAGGGCGATCACGCTAAGCAAGGCGATCAGCGTGATCAGTACCGCCTTTTTGCTTTTTTTCATCTTCTTTTTTGGCTTTACATGGGTGTTGGATTTCTTCGCCAAGATGATTCATCCTCTCTTTTTATTTCGTTGTCGTACCGCCCGGTTTCATGTGGAAGCCGTCGGTTATGCACTTCCCGCCGGCTGGTCGAGCAAGGTCACGGTTATAGCGTGGTCATTATCTTCCGCAATCCTCAACTGCAGCGAAACCGTTTCCGTATCGCCGTTTTTATAGTGGAGAACCGCCGTCAGCCGCGTCTGCCGGATTTCCGCGCGGAAGGCATCGTATAGCCCGGACAATGCTTGCAGAGAATCCATGTCCTGGTAGGGCGCGGCATCCAGCCGCAGGCGCAGCCAGAGGGAGAAAGATGGGTCAGCCTGCTCCTCCGCCGTCAGTACACAGCCAGCCGTTCCCGCCGGTTCCCGTTCGTCCAACGCATATGACCCGTCGGCGTCTTCATAAAGGAAGACCGCCTTCTCTTCCGTCTCGTTTCTCTCTATCAGGGCAGCTCCCTCCGGCCCGCTGACCGTATATGCAATGCACCGGATGCCTTTGCCTAAAAAGGAAAAATTCAGTTCCATATCCAGCCGGTATTCGTTTCCAGCTTCGGTTTTCCAAGGGGGGCCGATCGTTCCGAGTTGGTTGTAGCCCGCAGAAGAAAGCACGGGGAGCGATTCATTCGGTTGGGCCGCCACATCGCCTGCGGAGCCGCTGTTCTGGTCCCGGGAATACACCGTAAAAAGATAACGTCCCGTCCCTAGTCTCGCCGCGTCGGAAGCGGCAGCAAAGAGCCCGAGCCGCATGCCCCGCCAGAGCAGAGGACCGCCGGCCAGCACCGCACACAGAGTAAAGCAGGCGGCCACTGCCGTCAACGCACGGCGATACCGGCGCGGCCGGGAAATACATGCCGGTTCCTCCAGCCGGTTGCGTATACTTGCAAAATTATCTGGCGTCTCCCTTTCCAACTCTTCCCGAAGGAGCCGGGCAATCCGTTCATCGTTTTTTCTTCGTTTATCCCGCATATCGCACCGTCTCCTTCCCGGTTAGTGTATGCATCCAAGGCACTGTTATGGTTCTTTATCCGGCAGCGCTTTTGCCAGTTTTTCTATGGCGCAGCGGAATTTCCAGCGTACCGTCGCATAAGGCTTCCCCAAAACCTGAGCGATTTCCTTGTGAAGATACCCATCCACCGCGTAAAGCACCACAATCTGCCGTTCCGTCTCGTCCAAAACAGCGAACATCTGCTGCAGGCAAATCCGGTCGTTTACCTGTTCCACCGAATCGGAAACCGGCAATCCGTCGCACGGCTCCACCTCAGCCGCCACCTTTTTTCGCCGCAGCCGTTCCCGCGCCATATTGCGGGCAATCGTCAGCACCCACGCCTTCCCGTCCGCACCTATCCGGTGCTGGCCCGCTGCGCGCCATACTTTTAAAAAGGTATCCTGCATCACATCTTCCGCTTCGTCCCGGTTTTTCAAGATCGCCAGGGCCAAGCCGTACACCCCGTTTTTCAACAGGCGGTACAATTTTTCCAGCGCTTCCGTCTCTCCCCGGGCAATCCCTGCCAGGCACATCTCGACCTGTTCCCGCATCGGTCCGGATTCCAGTGTCTCCTCCTGAACGGCCGGCAGGCTGGCGCAAGGCTCGATCCCGTACAGGGCAAGCCGCTCATCGGATATCCGCTTGTTCCCTGCGTTAGTCATAACCGATACGAACCCCTTTTATAACTAAGATGCCTGACCAGATAAAAATGTTGGGAGAAAAATCAAAAATTTTTCTTTTTCCCCAATATTCCCGCCGTGCCGACTGCATACGGCGGTTTCTGCCCGTTCCACGCGGCCGTTGTGCAGCGCTTGGGGCATCATGTATGGGAAAAGGCGTCCCGCCGCCCCGTGTGTTTGCAAAGGACGGTGAGAGGACGCCTTTTCTGCCGAGCCGCTTTCACAAGCGTTATTCGAGACTGTAGATGAATTTGTGTAGGTCGGTAATCGCCTTCACCGGATCGTTGAACAGCATAACCCAACCGATGCTCGGGTCGATCTTCGAAGTATACGTACCGGACTGCGGGAGGTAGTACGTCTCTTTCATGTCGTAGGAGAAGTAGGTGACCGAGTTGAGGGCAAAGCCGGTCAACTCGTTCGGTGTCATGTTGGTGCGAACCTGCGGGAGCACCGTATTGAGCAGGGTATTGAGCTGTCCGATATTCATCGACTTCGCCCGGCTGAACATGGCCTGGATCATTTTCCGCTGGCGATTGTTCCGGCCAAAATCGCTATCCAGCGACCGGATGCGGGAATAGGCCAGGGACTGCGCGCCGTTGAGATGGTACACGCCCGATGTCGAGGTGGAAGAAGGCCGGCTCGACGTGCGGGTTACTTCTGCAAGTTCCGCGTCGGTCAGCGCGATGTCCACGCCACCCAGCGCATCCACCGCATTTTCAAACGCGGAAAAATTCACGGCGATGTATTTGTCAATTTTCAAGCGGAAATTCTGTTCAATCGTCTTCTGCATCAGATCAAAGCCGCCAAACGCATACGCCCAGTTGAATTTCCCGTAGTCGTCTTTACCATCCCCGTTTTTATCCCTGCCAGGGATCGTCACCATAATATCCCGCATCAGCGACGTCAGCTTGATCGTCTTATTTTCCTTGTTAATAGTGAGAATAATCGTAGTATCCGACCTGGCCGCATAACTGTCCCCGCGCCCGTCGACACCGATCAATAGGTAGTTGGTCACATTTTTGGTATTTCCGCGCACTGGGATTTTCGCCACCTCGGTAGCGCTGGCGTCGATAAAAGTATAGTCGCTGAGTACGTCGGATTCATCATAGCTGGCGTCCGGGTCAATATCGTCCGGCACGATGGAATCCACATACTCGTCGGATACCTCGCCATGGAATGTGACCCGGTTGATCATAACACCGATGTATGATCCCAGCAAAATAAACAGCAGGCCGAAAATACTCAACAGGGCGATCAAGGCGATCATTACGCCTTTAAAGCCCTTGCCGTGCGGCTTCCTACCGCGGGGGCGCTTCGCCTTCCCTGACGCCGCATGAGCGGGCACCGCATGCGCAGGCGCTCTGCGCTCTGGATTTCCTTTATTCATATAAACTTCCCATTCCTTTCGGGTCAACCGGAGCCTTTGCCGGTGAAAAGCCGGCCCGCACACGACCCGGCGGCTCCCTGCGTCCATAAAGCAATTCCTTATTGACGGCACTTTGCCATACATACATTGTCTGTGCGATGGACCGCATGCGCCCTATCTGCTCTGAAAAAAGCCGTTTCTTTAATTGAAGCCCAGAAGGCCCCGGCGCGTCCACGCACCCATATAAGCTTTCTTATGATAACACAGCCCTGTTGAAATTGCAAGAAAACGGGCGCTTTTTCCGTCCATTTCCTCCAACTGTCGTTGCGCCCTCATATATCCGGAACCTGCCGGCGGATCCACGATATATGGGAATGCGCCCGGCCGAAATTTCGACCGGGCGCAGGAATGCTTGCTTTTCTTTTATTTACAATTATTTGGTCATGAACAATACGCCGAGCGTATTCGGCCCGCAGTGGGAGGAAATCGTGCAGCCGGCGCGGGTAACAAATACCTCGCGGAAGGAATGGAGCTTTTCCACTTCCCTCTTCACCAGGTCGATCCTCTCCTGCGAAATGCCGGAATGGGTGATAAACACCCGCTCGTCCCGCAGGTCGTCTCGTCCCGTCAGCCGGTCGCCCACATACTGCGCAAGCGCTTTATCCAGCGAACCGCGATACTTTTTCCCCACGTCCATTGTCCCGTCAGCGTTATTCACCTCAATGCAGGGCTTAAGTTGGAGCAGGTTCGCCCCCAGCATCTGCAGCGCGGAACAGCGCCCCCCTTTGTACAGGAATTCCAACGTATCGATGACAAAGCTGGCATTGACATGGGAAGCAAGATCCTGCACTTCCCGGGCGATCTGAGCTGCCGGCATCCCCGCCGCAATCCGTTCGGCCGCCTCAATCACCAGCAGGCCCGAACCGGTCGACAGGCTGCAGGAATCGATCACATGGACGCCGGGCATTTCTTCCGCAGCCAAACGGCAATTATTATAGGTGGCGGAAAGCCCATGCCCCAGCGTGATATGGATTACTTCGTAGCCCTGGTCGGTCCACTGGCGGAAATATTCCATATATTCGGCCGTATTGATCGCCGCCGTTTTTGGCAGCACCTTGCGGGTGCGATATACCTCGTAAATCTGATCGGGTACAAGATCCACCCCGTCCCCGTATGTATTACCGTCCAATATCACGTGAAACGGATAATAATTCACCTCATAGCGCTGCCGTAACTCGTCACCTAAGTCACAGGTGCTGTCGGCGCTCAAAACGATCTTGCTGCTCAACGCTTGATTCCCTCCTGAAACATTCATTTTTCATCACGGCCAACCGTGGGCCGTCCACAGACATACAGACACAATTTATAGTAATAAAGTATACCACAATATTTGAAAAATTACAATATGATTACAAATAATTACAAAAGCTATGTTTTTATTGCAAAAAACCTTAGCGAAATGATACAATTATTCATGAACAGCGTTTGGTTTAGCGGCTTTTCTATCTCCAGGGGCTGTCGAATCCAAAATTAAAGAAGGTGGAATTTATGAAAAGAGGGGCAGGCTCTTCGCGTGGGCTACGTATCGCCCTGATTGCCGTGTGTTCGGCAGCGGGGCTGTTGGCGGCAGGCTTCGGTATCTGCGCTGTTAAACTGAAAACAGCCGGCGATTCTTTCGCCATAACGGATTCCTTAATGAAGGCGCAACAGCGGGAGACGGAACAATCGATCAACGGGCTGCGTTCCCAATTGAAAGCGCAGCAGGAACAGGCGGCGGGAATGGAATCGCAGCTCGCACAATGGGAGCGGCGGGCGATGGACGCCGAATCCCGCAGCAGCAAGCTGGAAAGCGAAAACAGCGCCCTTCAGTCCGAAATCGATCGGTTGAAGGCAGCGGGACAGTCTCCCTCCGTTCCCGATAACAGGAAGCTGATTGCCCTGACTTTTGACGACGGGCCGGGCGACACCACCTCCCGCCTGTTGGACGAACTGAAAAAGCGGAACATGAAGGCTACCTTTTTTGTCGTGGGAAACCGGGTGAACCGGTACGTCTCCACTCTAAAGCGGGCATCGGACGAAGGGCATGAAATCGGCACTCACACCTATAGCCATCCCAACCTGACCAGGCTGAGCCGGCAGGAAAAGGCGGACGAAATCCAGCGCTCTATTCAGGCGATCACCGCCATTACCGGACAGCCTATAACCTTGCTTCGCCCGCCGGGAGGGTCGTACGACAACGAACTCAAGGCGTACTGCAGCGAGCAGAACCTGCGTATTATTTACTGGTCGGTGGATACCCGGGACTGGGAAAGCCATAACAAAAGCAGCATTCTGTCCACCGCCTTCCAAAGCGGCCCATACGGCGTCCGCAACGGCGCGATCGTCCTCATGCACGACATCTACCCCGACACGGTGGACGCGGCGGTGGAGATGATGGACCGGCTGCAGAAAGAAGGGTACACGACCGTCACCGTTAGCGAGCTGCTGCGGATCCGGAAAAACGGCGGGATCGCCGGAGAAGTCTACACCAGCGCCCTTCCGCAATAAGCAGCCAAGGGGAAGCGGTTGAAGGCAAGCTTTTTCATTTCCGTTCCGGCGGTGGCGCCGGCGTATCAACAGGGTACGCTCCCCTCACCCACATAAAGGAAGGTAGGACATCTATGGACAGAAGTATGCGCGGCGGAGCGGAACGTGCGCGGAAACCTATTGATGATTTTCAGATTAACCGGCGATGGCTGTTTGCCTGCCTGGGTATCCTGGGCGGGTTCACTTTGGGGTTAATCCTTTTTATCCAAGTGGTCCGCCTGCGCGAACCGTTGTTTATGGAAGCGTACATGGATGTATATCCTCAATTTTATGGAGGGGAAACGGTCGAAACGGAATACCAGTTTACCTTGCCTTACCTGGACAACGCCGACACAGAGGACTGGGTTGTGGAGATCACGATCCCCGAACTCGACGAGCGGGCCTATCGGGTATACGTGACGGATTCCCGCCCGCAGGGCGGGCCCTACATCTCCTCCGCCATGCCGCCGGCAAGTTCCGATGTAAAAACGATCGGCTGCCTTGCTCTGCACAACACGGGCATCACCATCCTTCAGCGGCCGGGTTTGGACGAGGAACCGGCGTTCAACCGGCTAACCGCCCATTATTCCAGCGGACGCTCCGTAGAAGTGGATATCGGGGAAATCCGCCTGAAAAAGTGGATTTCCGGCGAAGGCGAGCCCCTTTCGTTCTCCAGCAGCTCTTCCACCTATGCCGATGGGCGGAACGTCTCAACGGAAAACTACCGGTCGAGCGTCGTCGGCACTTTCGTCCAAGCGGCGTATAGTCCCGGTACGCCGGACCCCGGCCTGGGCCGGCTGACGGTAAACGGGGTTACCGTGGAAAAGCTGCCCGGCACCGCCTTCCAAAACCTCCTAAAGGCCGAAGGTACCCTATGGTATCCCACCGATATCCGCCGGCGGTTCACCCGGTACGCCTATTCCGCCGAGTGTATTTATCAAGACGAGACGGGTAAAAATTACACCATGCAGTTTACCAATCTGCTGAATTATTCACCGCCGGACCCCTCTTTTATCGAAGCTTTGCAGTATATTCATGCGCGGAAGGGGGAAGCGGCATGACCTTGTTTTGTGTAGAGAATCCGGGGGAATGGATGGCTAAAGGATTCCGGCGCTGTTTTTGGGGAGTTTTGTTACTGGCTTTTCATATCAACCTCGGCTCGATTCCCATCCTGCCCGATTTTGTGGGATACCTTTTCCTGATCAGCGGGGTCAACTGCCTGCGGGAACGCGCTGTGGCGCCGGGACTGCGGCGCGCCGGGATATACGGACGGATTTTGTGCTTTCTTTCGGTTTTGGAGCTCTTTTCCCCGTTCTTCCTGCCTTCCAACCTGGCCGCAATCCCCTTTGCTCTTCCGCTCGTTTATGGAGCTGCCGCCGCCTGCCTGCATCTGGCTTTTGTGTTTGAAGTCCTGAACGTCTCTTCCCAGATTCTCGCGCTGGACCGGTTCCCCATGCATGCGAAGGCAAACAGCCGGCGGCTCCGGCTGTATATGACGGCGTACCTGCTGGTACAGATGGGGGTGTTGGTCTGCCGACTGTCTCAGAAAGCGGATTTTTTCTTTGTGCTTGCAGGAGCAGGGCTGTTTGTGCAGCTCTATCTCCTGGATACCTTCTCCCGTCTCCGCCGCTGGTACTACGGGTTTACCCCCGCCGGGCCCATCCGCTTCACCGAAGCCGGCCCGCTTGGATAATCCCTCGGCAAATACGACGAGGATTTTACAAAACCAGCAATAAAAAGCGCTTCCCGTATTCGTAGGGAAGCGCTTTTTATTGCGTTTACAGAGAGGAAAAAAACCTCGCGGCATGCCCATCACAGCCGGATAACTACCCGCCGGGGCTCCCCGTCGCCGGCGTAAAAGCTCTTGCGTAGGATGTCCCGGTTTACGGTGGTTTCCTGCCCATCGATTGTCACGGTAATATCATAATTACCAAAGAAAAGGCGGGTTTTGCAGATCCCTTCCGGCCCGGTGGTCAAATCTGCGTCGGAATGCCACTCCTTGTGAATTAAGTCGTATAGGGTGTGGTAAATCGGCTTGGGCTGCAGGTCGTCGGTCACTACGCCCGCCGGCGCATCCAGCCAGCGATGGTCGGTGAAGTCAAACCAGGACAGGGCCTCTACTGCCGGATGGCTGAATACCAGTGTATAAAAGTTCTTGGTAAACTCCGCCTGGGAATAGAGGTCCTCTTCCGTCTCGTGCCACTCGTTATGTTGGCCCGCGCCGTAATTGGTTACGCCAATCGGGGTGCCGCTGCACACCGAGCATTCGGGGAAATGGATCGGCCAGCCGAATTCCGACGCCCTCTCCAGAATCCGCATGGTTTCCTCCTCGCTCCACCGGTCCACATGCTGGTGGGACTGGATACCGAGATAGTCCACGTCGATATCGTTTTCCCTCATCTGGCGGAGGAAATCGTAGTATTCTTCCACATGGACGTTCCAGTCGCCGTAAATCAGCTTGGCGTCCGGCTTGAAGGAGCGGGTCAGCTCCACGCCGAATTTCAGCATATTCATCGGGCCGTATTCCCGCACCCAGCGGGAAACCGGGTTGTCGAACCGGTCGTTCACCGTCGTTTCATTCGCCACGTCGAAAAAGTCGAAATCGTCCCCAAAATTCGACATCAGATGGGAGATGCGTTCGACGTACAACGCTTTCACATCGTCGGTATCCTTTACCCAGCCAGGGCAAAGTTCATGCCAAATCAGGGCATGGAGCTTCCGCTTAAGCCCGTTCGCCTGTGCCCAGCGGATCAGGTTGCTGGTGTACGGTTCGTTGTATTCGTGCCGCTTCGGCTCGTACCAACTCCAGTGGTAGGGCACCATCGTATAGTTGAACAACCGGGTGAATTCCTCGGTAAAGCGCTCGTTCATCTCCGGCTTATCGTAGGTGCCGTACTTATAGCAAACCGCGCCGAAAAGGAACTGATGGTTCTTCATCCGCACCTTCACCCCGGCGTTTTCCACCGGTTTGCCGTCCTTTAACACCCAAAACTCTACGTCCTTGGTGCGGACCTCCTGAATCCGCCGTTTGGCTTGCTCCAAAATTTCGCTCATATCGGTTTTGGTCTCCTTCCCCACGTCCGGTCTCGGCCGGTACTTCTTCCCTATGAGGGACGCCCTAACGAGATTGTACTCACATTCCTTTTATAAGTCAACCGGATTCGGCAACTTTTTGTAAACGTTTTCGCAAATCTCCCGACGACCGGGTCTTCGCAAACCTGTGCCGCCAAGAACCACAGCCGTCCGGGTGGAGAAGCCCCTTTTGCCAGCCCCTGACGCAAAAACAGCCGCCTGCAATGCGGGCGGCTGTTTTCACCGCGTTTCCGGCGAAAATCCGGCGGAAGGTATGCGGTAAGGTACGGGTATTCCGCTCCCAAAACAAAAGCGCCATGCCTATTTGGGCAGAACGGACAGCACAAACATCGTCATCCCCGCGGCGGCCAGCCAAACGGGCAATGGCCGGAAAGAAACCGGCAGATGCGGGTTGCCGGACGTATCCAGCCGTGGGACCGCCGCCGCGATCAGGGCGCAGGCCAGCCCGAGAATCAGCGCCGCCGCGGCCGTCCCGCCGAACAGGGGAAGCGCTTCGGCTTCAGCCATCTTCCGGTCGGCGGCCAGCACCGCCAGGGTTGCCAGCGCCGGGAGCGTCCCGTCCGCGAAGACGGCGCGCAGCGTCGCTTTCACCGGCGCTTCGTTCGGCTTTTCACGCAGCGCCGCTCCAACTGCGAGGGCGAGTAGCCCCGCCAATGCCGCGGCGAGGAACGGCCGCCACAACCCGGGCAGCGGGAACAGCCGGGTCAGCAGGGCAAAGAATGCGCCGGCCGCTATCGTCAACCCCAACGCGCCGACCGCATACAGCAGCCCTTCCGGAACCCGATAGCTGATCAGCTTCCCTTGTCCCCGAATGCGGAACAGGGCCAGCAGCAGCGCCGCGATAATCAGCCCCGCGCCGCCGAAGGCAAAGGAATCGGAAACCGGGAATCCGTCCGGAAGGATCCGCACCCCGGCAAGCGTCCCGGCCGACAACAGCTCCCGCACCCCGCCGATGACTAGGAGGGCGAGACTGCAAAGCGCCAGCCGTTTTGACGAAACCGGCTTTTTCTCCATCAGGGTTACGGCCGCCGGCGCGCTGAACAGGAACAGGGCTGCTGTTAGCCACTCCGGCCCCATCGCCGCCAGCCACGCCGGCCGGTAGGCGGACAACGCCAGCCGCAGGGCGGTATACAGCGCTGCGGCGAAAAACAGGGAAGCCGCATTCCTCGCTCGGCCGGTTAAGGGACGAAAAATGAATAGCATCAGCAAATTGAGCAGCAGGAACAGCGCCCCCCCGGCGAGCACAAGCAACGCCGCGGTCAGCGAACCGCAGCTTGCTGCCAGCAGACAGAGGAATACCGCCGCGCCGTCCACCGACGGCCGCCGTTTTACCGGGGCCATCTCACTTACTCTCCTTGGCAAGGCCCGCCGCAAATTCATAGGCACGGTTGGCCGCCTTTACCACTGCTTTCGAGGAAACCGTCGCGCCGGTTACGCCGTCCACTTCCCCGCTGCCGGACGCCGCGTTCTCCACCTTGTCGCCGGAATCGGCAGCCCCGGCCGTCTCCAACGCCTTACCCGCCAGCTTGACAAACTCCGAAACATCCACCGATACGCCGGTGTACGCGTCGGTCTTGCCGGTGTCCGCATCATAGACCAGGCGGGCGGGATTTTGCAGTGCGATCAGCGCGTCCTCCATCGTCTTGGCCTGTTCGTGCCAGAGGGGGCCGTCCTCGGTCATCACGTAATCCCCCGCCTTGGACTCCACCTTTTTGGTGAGATCGGAGCCCTCCTTGTTCGCGTCCCAGTTCACCGCGGAGATCCGGCCGTCTGTCACGGTGATTTCCACAAAGTATTGGTATCCCTGCACATATTCGGCCTGCTCCGCGCGATAGGTGCCGTCCTTCCACAGGGCGGTGTTTTCCGACCCGGACTTAGTTTGGCCGACCGCTTCTTCCGCCAGCTTGACGAACTCCGACACGTCCACCGATACGCCGGTGTACGCGTCGGTCTTGCCGGTATCCGCATCATAGACCAGGGCCGCGGGATCCTGCGTCTCGATCAGTGCGTCCTCCATCGTCTTGGCCTGTTCGTGCCAGAGGGGGCCGTCCTCGGTCATCACATAGTTCCCCGCTTCGGACTCCGCCTTTTTGGTGAGATCGGAGCCCTCCTTATTCGCGTCCCAGTTCACGGCGGTGATCCGGCCGCCCTGGACGGTAATCTCCACAAAATACTTGTACCCCTGCACATATTCGGCCTGCTCTGCGCGGTAACTGCCGTCCTTCATTTCCCCTGAGGAAGAAGAACCGCCGCTGTTTCCCGCCCCGCTGTCCATGCCGGTATACCCGTCCAGGGACGCGGGGGCGGACAAGGAATTAAACTGGCTGTAAAACGCTTCTTCGGTCACGCGGGAACCGTAGCCCTGCGTTTCCTGGTTGCTGCCCACCCGCAGCCCGAGAAAGCGGGTCGCGTCGGCGGACAAGGCGGTGTGCACCTCCATATCCCCGCCGTAGCCTTTCACCAGGGTGGTAACCGCGTACCCCAGCAGAGCGCCGTCCTTGTCCAGCACGCGGTATGCCGCTTTGATATCCGCGGCGCCAGCAGTGTCCACCGTCTCCCATTTTTCTCCGGAAATCACGCCGGAAAACGCTTCCTGCACCGCCTGCAGCTCCTGTTTTTCGATGACGTTGCGGGTAATCGCGTCCATGCCGAAGAGCAGGGCGACCGAGATCGCCGCCACCGCCAACAGACTGAGCAGCGGTTTTATCCATTGTTTCATCATCACAATCCTGTCCTTTCCAAGCCCGCGCCGTCGCCGTCGCCGGGCCGTATTGAAAAAGGGCGTACCGGCCCTACCCTCCCGTTTTGGGGAGATTCCATTTTTCAAAACATCCCGTTACCGCTTGGCCGGGTCGGGCGCCGCCGTACGGGATGGAACGGTGCCGTAAACCGGCGGCCGGGTCAGGTATTCGATCAGCGGGGTCGCCAGGTTCATCAGCAGGATGGCAAAGCACATCCCCTCCGGATACGGGCCCCATAAGCGGAGCGCCGCCGTTATGACGCCTACGCCGCCCGCATAAATCAGTTCCCCTACAAAGGTGGTAGGCTTGCCGGTAAAATCGGTCACCATATAAAACGCGCCGAGCATCAGGCCGCCCGAAAGGAGCTGCGCCGCCGCATCCCCGGTAAACAAGGTATTGCCCCCGAAAATCCACATAAAAAGCGCGAAGCTCCACACGCAGGTCACCGGCACGCGTAGGCGGATGCAACCGGTAGCCAGCAGATACGCCCCGCCGAGCAGGATCAGCAGCACCGACGTTTCCCCGATACTGCCGTTTTCCCGCCCCCAAAGCATCGACCACAGGCTTTCCTCCCCGGTCATCGCCAGCGGCGTGGCGGAGGAGGTCGCGTCCGCCCAGCCGTACCCGCTCAGCGAGGTTGGCCAGACCACCATCAGCATGGCACGGCCCGCCATCGCCGGATTGAGCAGGTTGTGCCCAATGCCACCGAGCAGCTGCTTGACCACCGCGATGGAGAAGATCCCCGCGACGGCGGCGGCGAACAGGTTGGTGCCCGCCGGCAGCGAAAGCGCCAGCAGCAAGCCGGTCACCACCGCGCTGCCGTCGAACGCCGCCCCGTCCCGTCGGAGCTTGAGACATACCCCTTCGGTCACCCCGCAGGCCGCCACCGTGACCAGCAGCAGCCACAGCGCCTGCAGCCGGAAGAACCACAGCGCAGCGATCACCACCGGCGCCAGGCCGATGCAGACGTCCCGCATGATGTCGGCGGTACGCCGCGGACGGCGGATATGCGGAGCGGACAGCGCCAGATTTTGTTTGACATCCAAGAAAGGTTGCCCCCTTTCGTTCCTTATTGCCGGGCCGGGCAGCCCGGTTTTGCGGCGGCACTTCCGCCGTTTGTCCCGGTATTGTTGTGTAATTTTCCTACCGCGCCCCGTCCAGATCCCGTTCAGCGGGCGGGACTTACCCGCCATCGGGGATAAGTCGCCGGGTCAGGCGCGCTTTATCCGGTTTTCCCGGAAAGCGGAGCGGGCCATTGTCACCCGATGGGCCAGATGCCGCTTGGCGGGACAGATATAGGAGCAGCAACCGCAGGAAATGCACTGATCGGCCCGGTAGTCCACGCAGGCCGCCATATCCCCCCCTATCACCGCCGCGTCAATCGCAAACGGAAGCAGCGAAGAAGGACATACCCTGGCGCAACCGCCGCAGCGGATGCAGTTGCTCTCCTGGTTTTCCATCCGGTCGAGCACCACCAGCCCGGTCGTCCCTTTGATAACCGGCACCTCCAGCGAAGGGAGGGCCGCGCCGGTCATCGGCCCGCCGGCAATCCATAGATACCGCGCGTCCCCGGTCGCGCCGCCGCAGTACTCCAGCAGTTCCGACAGGCGGGTGCCGATCGGGACATAGAGATTAGCGGGCTTGGCCACCCGGCCGCTCACCGTCACCACCCGGTGGGTCAGCGGGCGTCCCCGCAGCGCGTCGGCCAGGGCCACGGTCGTCCCCACGTTGGTAACGATCACGCCGCAGTCGGCCGGCAGGCCGCCGGCGGGGACTTCCCGGCCGAGCACCGCCTTAATCAGCTGCCGCTCGCCTCCCTGCGGGTATTTTACCGGCAGGCGCACCACCGAAATCCCGTCCTGGCCGCGGACGGCGTCCTCAAGCATAGCGATGGCGTCCGGCTTGTTCTCTTCCACGCAGATCATCACCTGCGCCTCGTCCGCCGCCAGACGGAGCGCTTTCGCCCCGGCAAGCACCTGGTCCGGCTGTTCCACCATCAGGCGGTGGTCGCAGGTGAGATATGGTTCGCATTCCGCGCCGTTCACCAGCACATAGCGGATCGGCTTATTGGTTTCGTATTTGAGGAAGGTGGGAAATCCCGCGCCGCCCATACCGATCAGCCCGGCCTCCTTCATCAGGGCGCGGACGCCGTCCCGGCTGTTCGCGGTAAGGAGAGACGGTGCCGCTTCCCCTTTCCCGTCGCTGTCCACCACCACGGCGAGACTTTCTCCTGTAGCCGAGGGGCGGGGTTCCACCGCCCGGACGGTACCGGACACCCCGCAGTGGACGGGGGCGGCGAACACCGGACGGTTCCCTTCCCCCTGCGGCGGGACACCGACTACCTGCCCGGCAAGCACCCGGTCGCCCGGCTTTACCACCGGCACGCACTCCGCGCCGAACCCCTGCCGCATCAGCAGCACAAGCTGCGCCGGCGTAAAGGGCTGGATTTTGCTCTGTGCGGTCTCCATTTTATGCTCGACCGCATGGCCGAACGCCACGCCGCCGCGAAAAGGTAGGGGCATACTCTCTCCATCCTTTCTGTAGTCAAGGGCTTATTCCGGTCCGCCCTCAAGGACAAAACCCGGTGTGGACGCCGTGCTCCCGTCGTGAAAAACCCACAGCGCGTCGATTCCCGGCGTATTCTCCGCCAGTTCCCGCGCCTGCTCATACGGCTGGGCAAACAGCGCGGTGGAATAAAAATCCGCCGTCCCCGCGTCGGGGGCAAGCACCGTGACCGCCCGGACATAGCTGGCGGGACGGCCGGTTTGGCTGTCAAGAATATGGGAATAGAATATCCCATTTTTTTCAAAATATTTCTGGTAGTCCCCACTCGTACCGATGCAACGGTCCTTCACGATGATCTGCCCGAGCGTTTCGGGCGGGTCCGCCACACCGGACAGGTTCAACTCCGCATCCGGATTCCTCACTGCAACGCTCCACCCCTCTTTCCCCGGAGGGACCCCCGCGCATACCAGCGTGCTGGTGCCGCAGTCCAGCAAAAAGACGGATATCCCGCTTTGTGCCAGTTTGTCGGCAATCGACTGCGCAGCCAGCCCCTTGGCTACGCCCCCCATATCCAGGGACATGTCCGGATCGGCCAGTTCTACCCATGCCCCGTCGCCGGTCCAGGCCACGTCCACCGCCTGTATGGAAATATGGCCCATCGCTTCGTCGATCGCCGCCTGGGCGGGCGGTTCCCCCGTTTGCCGGGCGGTATGCCAGAGAGCGAGCACGCTGCCCATGGCGATGTTCACCGCCGGGGATTTTTCCTGCCAGGCGCGGCAAGTCTCGATCGCCGCCGCCACCTCCCGATCCACAGGAACCGGCCCTTCCCCCGCCCCGGCGTTAATATGAGCCAGTTCACTGTCCGGGCGGTAGAGGTTGTACCGCTTGTCCGCTTGTTCCAGTTCCTCTTTCACCAGCTCACAGGCGCGGTCGAATTCCGCGCTGTCGGTACAATAGGCGGTAAAGCGCACTACCGTGTCCATGGAACCGAGGAAAGCGGTCTGATAGCGGGAACGCTCCGGTCGTTCCTCCTTTATTCCACAGCCGGGCAGAAGCAGCGCAGCCAGCACGTACAACACGGCGGTTTGCAGCCGCCCCATCCATTTCATGCCTTCTCCCGCCCCTTCATCTCGGTTCTGCCAACACTACCCTAAAATTCGTACAATCTTTTAAGAACGGTCCTCCAAAAGCGGTTTGCTTCCGCTGTGCCAACGCGTGCCAAAGTTCGCGTTGTGTTGGGCGCAACCACCAAGGGCGATACTTTTGTAAGACGAATCTGCGTTTATTATACCATAAGAGTAACAGATATAAAGCAGTATTTTCCATCTTGTCTTAATTTTTCTTAATTCCGCTTTTATTCTGTACAGAAATGTGATAAAATACACAGTAACTGTTGTTTTGCGAAATTACGATCAGGAGTTGATTGCTTTGAAGAACGCCCGTTTCTTTTCCCATACGCTGTTCCGGATCGGCCTGGCGGCCTTGGCTGCTGCTGCCGCTCTGTCGATGACCGCCTGCAAGAAGGGCGGCGATGCATCCGGTACCGGATCCACCACCACGGAACCGACGACTACGACCACCGCTGCGGAAACCACCACCGCCACGCCCACCACCACGACGGTTCCCGTAACAGGCGACCTAACCACCGGCTGGTGCAACGCCACTACCATGCACATCCGCTCCGGCCCGGGCACCGATTACCAAGCCATTGGCGGGCTGAAAAACGGCGAACAGGTCACGATTCTCGGCCGGGAAGGCGACTGGTACAAAATCTCCTTTGCCAAAGGCCCCGGCGGTGTGGGTTACGTCAACGCACAGTATATCTCCGGCACAGTAGTCACTACCACAGCCCCGGCGCCGACCACGACGGCGGCCGGAACAACGGTTGCGCAATAATTAGCCATCCACACGGGGAAGGGCGCAGGCTCTTCCCTTTTTTGTATTCAAGGCCATTGGCCTGGGAAAGGAAAGCTATGAAACAGGAACGAACCTATCCCCGGTTCACCATCACCCATAAGGCCCAGCTCTCCTGCGAAACGGGCCATCCCTGGATTTACGATACCGAAATCCTAGACGCCGATGAACACGAAAACGGCGGCATTGTCGATGTCTTCAGTACCCGCGGCCGGTATGTCGGTACCGGGGTGGTCAGCGACCGGTCTAAAATCCGGGTGCGGCTGCTCACCCGCAACGCTTCGGACACCCTGGACCAAGCGTTCTGGGAGCGGCGCGTGCGTTACGCCTGGAATTACCGCAAAACGGTGATGGGGCCCGACGTCAACGCCTGCCGCGTGATTTTCGGGGAAGCCGACCAGTTCCCCGGGCTGACAGTGGACCGGTTTGAAAACGTTCTGGTCACCCAAACCCTTTCCATTGGAATGGAGAAGCTCAAACCCGTCCTCTTTCCTCTGCTGCTGAAGGTGCTGCGGGAAGACGGGCAGGCCGTGGACGGCATTTACGAACGCAACGACGTGGGCATCCGCCGGCTGGAAGGGATGGAGGAGGGGAAAGGCTGGTACGGCCCGGCGCTGGAATCCACCCGGCTCATCCTGTCGGAAAACGGCGTGCGGTATCACGTGGATTTTGAAAGCGGGCAGAAAACCGGCTTTTTCCTCGACCAGAAATACAATCGCCGGGCCGCTGCGGGCCTTGCCGCCGGACGGCGGGTTCTGGACTGTTTCACCCACACCGGTTCCTTCGCGCTGAACGCCGCGGCGGCGGGTGCCCAGCACGTCACGGCGGTAGACATTTCCGCCGACGCGGTGGCCATGGCAGCGGAGAACGCCCGTCTCAATGGCTTGCAGGACCGGATGGACTTCCGGTGTGAAAACGTCTTCGATCTGCTGCCGTCTATCCAGGGGAAGCCGTACGACTTCATCATCCTCGACCCGCCCGCTTTCACGAAATCCCGCTCCGCGACCGAAAATGCGGTGCGCGGGTACAAGGAAATCAATCGCCGGGCGATGAAACTGCTTCCCCGGGGTGGGTATCTCGCCACTTGTTCCTGCTCCCATTTCATGACCGACGCGCTGTTCCGCGGCATGCTCGTCTCCGCGGCAGCCGACGCGGGCATATCCCTGCGCCAGATCGAAGCGCGGCAGCAGGCCCCGGACCATCCTATCCTCTGGAATGTACCCGAAACCGATTATCTCAAGTTTTATCTGTTTCAAGTGATTTAGGGCAGGATCATCGTGAGACAACCGCATACCGTATCCGCGTAATTATGGAATATAAAAAGAAAGTCCTTTGCAATCTCAGTATTTTTCCGTGTAATTATGGCATAAAAATATATGGAAAAAAAAAGAAATTTGGATGAGTGGAAAAGCAGCAGTCGGTCTCATCATCGCAGGGCTCATCCTCGTACTGGAAAACCGGGGGTATTCGGCGGCTGGAAAACCGTGGATTCCGGCAGTTATCGATAACCCTGTCGGTTTGTATTTTATCGGCTCGGAACGGCCTAACAATGCGATTACGGCTTACAAGGAAAACTTTGGAAAAAGGAGACGTTACCTGCGGCGTCTCCTTTTTGTTTATTGGCATAATTATGGCCACCGTACTTTCTATCCACACGTATACCTTCGCATGCATTGCATATACTTTAGGGAAGGAATATTGTGAATTTTTAAGGAGAGAGACGGGGATGCCCTTGCTCACCTTTTCCGCCGATAAGAACAGCGAAACCGTGCTAGCCTTATGGATTGCCGCCGCCGGTGTCCTGATTACCGGGCTGGCCGGCTGCCTGGCCGGACTGTTTACACCCTGGTTGCTGCTGCTCGCCGCCCTTACCGGCGCGTTGACCGTCTTTGCCGCTCTCTGGTATCCGCCGCGGTATGCTGCCGCGCTGCACGGGAGCTTTGACGGTACGGCTGTCCGGGCCGTCAAAGGCGTGCTTTGGAAGCGGGAGCTATACGTACCGGCCTCCGCACTCCGCACCGTGGAATCGGGTTCCACCCCGCTACAGCGGCGGTGCCATTGCCGTACGATGGTACTGCGCTTTGCCGGCGGCGCGGTATTGCTCCCCCTTCTCCCTGAAGAGGAGACCGAAAGGCTTTCCAAAGCCTTGGAAGCCGTCTCTTCCGACGAACTGCCGCCGGAAATCCCCGAAACGGAACAATAGCGCCCTGTCCCCCAATGCAAAGGAGTATCGTCCATGTTCCGCCCTCATCCGCTGTACTGCTATTATGACTCGAAAAAATGGATACTCCTGCTTTTGCTACCCGTGCTGCGGGTGGTCTTTTCGCCGCGGGATATCGTCTCCATCCTACTCGCGTCCCTGCGGGACGTGGCGGCCGCCGTGCTGCTGATCGGTTACTCGGTAGCAAAATGGAAAAGGGCGCGGTACTCCCTGCATGGGGGACTCGCCATGCGGCACGGGTTATTTTACCGGCGCACGCTCTGGATTTCGGCTGAGGATGCCGCTTCGGTAGAGATGGAGCGTTCCCCCTTGATGTGGCTGATGGGGGGGCGACGGGTGCGGGTGAACACCGCCGGTCTACGGCGGCGGGCGGATGCAACGATCTATCTGCCCTCCTCCGCCACCCGCAACGTGCTGATGGAAGGAAGTGCGCACAAGCGCTGCCGGCGATATGCCGCCCGGGCCTTCCCTGTGGCGGTGATGTCCGCTTCCAGCTCCAATGCCGCGTTGGGGCTGCTGACACTCGCCCCCGCTGTGCGGCAGGCGGGGCAGATTCTCGGCCGGGAGATGACCGGCGAGGTGTACAACCTGATGGACCGCCTGCTCTCCATCGGACTACCGCCGCTGTTCAACACCATCACCAATGTCCTGGTGCTGGGCTGGGCGTATGCCTTTCTTCGTACCTTTACCCGCACGGCCGGGTTTTACGCCGAACGGGACGGGGAACAGCTTCACGTCACCTCCGGCCTGCTGACCCGGCGGGACGTCTATATCGACTGCGAACGGATCACCGCGCTGGAACTGCGTCAGACGCTGTTTATGCGTCTGTTCAGCCTGCATACCGTAACCATCACGGCCGCCGGATACGGCCGGGAAAAGGGGGCGCGTCCCCTGGTGATCCCCGCCGCGCGGCCCCGCGAACTCGGCGCCGCGCTGGATGTGCTCCTGCCGGAATACCCCATTTGCGCGGGCTCGCTCCGTCCGGTGAAAAGCGCGCTGTGGCGGTATGTATGGCCACCCCTGCTGCTGACGGCGGGCAGCCTGCTCCCCCTGTATTTCGGCGGGGTGTGGACCACGCTGGCGGCCGTCTGGTTCCTAGCAGGAGCGTGGTGGCTTTTCATCCGGCTGACGGGATACTTCCGCGCCGGGTTCGGCGTGGGCCGGGGTGCGGTCACCATGCGATATCCCCGGGGCCTTGCGTTATACGAAATCCACGTCCCCTGCGAGGTAGCCGACTGCCTGATCATCCACCGGAACCCGTGGGAACAGCGCAACGGCACCTGCACGGTGGAACTGCGCTGTTTCGGGGAAAAGCGCCGCCGTCACAGGGTGCGCGCCCTGCCCTATGAGGCGGCGGCAATGCTCGCCGGACGGCTGCTGGAAATGGATGCACCGGTAAAAAAATAACGACAGATTATCGCCGCAAAAAGAAACCTGCTGCCGGGTGTCCTTTTGCGGCGATTCGGTTCTCCATAGGGAAACAGTCCTGAAACAGTCTTTTTGTCGGATATATAGAATCCGGAGAAACCCATTGAATCAGCGGTTTAAACATGCTATTCTTAACCTAACGCATATTGTGTCCGCAAAAGCGTACCGCTGACAGTAAACGTTTACGCGGTCGCATCATATCCGGCGGCGCGAAAGGATGAAAAGCTATGCAGTATAGAAAATTTGGAAAAACCGGGGAAACGGTATCGGTATTAGGGTTCGGCGCCATGCGTTTCCCTTATATTGATGGAAAGGTGGACGAGACAGAAGCGATCGCCATGATGCGCCATGCCATGGATGAAGGGCTTACCTACATCGACACCGCGTATTTCTACCACGATGGGGAAAGCGAAAAAATCGTGGGCAAGGCCATTAAGAACGGCTACCGCGAAAAGGTACATATCGCTACCAAGCTGCCTCTATGTTTTGTGGAAAAGGAAGAGGACTTTGAAAAATTCCTCTCCACCCAACTGGAGCGGTTGGAGATTGAGACGATCGACTTTTATCTCATGCACGCCCTCGACCGGAAAGAATGGGAGAAGGCCAAGCAGCTGAGACTGCCGGAAAAGATGGAACAGGCCAAGAAGGATGGACGGATCCGGCACATCGGCTTCTCTTTCCACGACGATTACGAAATCTTCCAGCAGATCCTGGACGAATACGACGGTTGGGAATTCTGCCAAATCCAGCTTAATTACATCGGGCTGGACTACCAGGCGGGGATCCGCGGGCTGGAATACGCCGCGTCCAAGGGGCTCGGCGTGGTGATTATGGAACCGCTGCTGGGGGGAAAGCTCGCCGTGCCGCCTCGCGGCGTACAGGCGGCGCTCAGCCCGGAAAAAACGCCGGTGGAATGGGCATTGGATTTCTTGTGGAACCGCCCGGAGGTCACCCTTCTGCTCAGCGGGATGAGCACCATGCAGCAGGCGCAGGACAACCTGGCCTACGCCGACCGGGCCCGGGCCGGGATGCTCAGCGCCGCGGACTTGGCGATGCTGGCCGAAGCCAAAAAAGTGTACGATACCACAGCGCTGGTGCCCTGTACCAAATGCCGGTACTGCATGCCCTGCCCCTTCGGGGTGGAAATCCCCCGGGTGTTTGAAGGGTATAACATGACCGTTTCCCAGGGCAAGGACGCCGCTAAGGCGTTCTACGAGCAAATTGAGGGCAAAGCGGACAAATGCCGCGCCTGCCGTAAATGCGAAAAAATGTGCCCGCAGCACATCGAAATCAGCGCCATGATGGCCGAAGCGAAAGCCGCTTTCGCGGAATAAAAAGGCCGTTTCTACAGAATACACCACGCTATCATTCTTTGAAGATATTTAAAAATAGAAGATAAAGGAATCGAACTATGACACAACAACGTACTCATTTTTATGAAATCAATCTCCGCCAGGTGATATGCGCGGGGATGCTGCTCGCCATCGGCGTGGTACTGCCGCAGCTCTTCCACGCTATCGGAGGCCCGGCGATGGGGAAGGTTTTCCTGCCCCTTCATATCGCGGTGCTGATGGGCGGGCTGCTGCTTGGCCCCATGCTCGGTGCCCTAGTCGGCCTGTTGCTGCCGATCGCTAGCTTCCTGGTCAGCGGGATGCCCGCGCCCCCCACCCTGTTTTTCATGCTGTTTGAGCTTACGGCTTACGGCTTATTCACCGGCCTGTTTTACAAAAAGCTTCCGCTTTATCCCAGCCTGATCCTGGCAATGTTGGCCGGCCGTTTGGTGAACGCGCTGGCCTTACTGGCCGGCGTCGGGCTGCTCGGTGTACCCTATCCAGGTATCAGCGGTTCCCTGTTACCCGCCGTGTTCGGGACAGTCGCCGGCGCAACCGTCACCGGGATTCCGGGCATTGTCGTCCAGTTGACGGTCATCCCCCTGCTGGTGATGGCGCTGAAGAGAAGCGGGGTGCTGTATGGACGTGGTTAACCGCCCGCAGGATCCGAAGGCGCTGTTTGAACGTCTGGAAGCCGAAGGGCTCACCTGCCTGGTTTCCCGAGACGGTGAATGGTACCGATCCAGGGAACATGGCATCCGCCCACTGATGACCTGGCTAAGGGAAGATCCGGTATTCTGCCGGGGCGGCATGGCGGCCGACCGAGTGATCGGCAAGGCGGCGGCGATGCTGTTCGTATATGGCGGCATCCGCGAGGTGTATGCAGGTGTCATCAGTGAATTGGCGCTGGCGGTCTTCGAAAAAGCGGGGATCGCTGTGGAATATGGGCGGCTCGTCCCCCATATCATCAACCGGGACCACACCGGTTACTGCCCCATGGAAACCCTGGTTGCCGATCTGGACGATCCCGCCGAAGCGTATGCCCGGCTGGACGAAAAGGTGCATTAAACGCCTTTCCCTCGGTTCCATCCGGCCGTCTTTCTTTCCGGCTTTCGGCGTATGCGGTATCTTCGCTTGCCCTTTTACCGATTCAAAAAGTTTCGCGAGGAGACGTGAACCTCTATGAAAAAAGTATTGGTGGTTTTAGGGATACTCAGTATCGGCGGGGGAATTGTCGGCTTTTTCTCCGGGCTTTCCGTCAGCCCGCTATCTTCGGTTTTCAGCGCCCTGATCGGTATCCTCGGTTCCGTTCCCTTTTTTGCCCTGATCGGTGCCATGGAGGATATCGAACGTCTAAAAGAACAGGTGGAAACGCTGCAAGGAAAGCTGAACCGTCTGCTCTCATTACAGGCCCCATCACCGGATTCGGCGGAACCAGCGGCTTTTGTTCCGCCGATGGAAACCGCGCGCCAAGTGTGGGAATGCGTCAAATGCGGCACAGTGAACAAGGCCGGGACTGCCGCCTGTTCCCACTGCGGCGCACAGTATTCCTCCTGGGTCAACCCGACGGATAAAAACTAAACAGGAACCCGCCGGTAGTACCGGCGGGTTCTCTGAAAAGATGTGAATGAGGGGGTTTTCACAAAAGTGAAAACGCCCTCTTGCTTTTCTATCCTTTTATTCTTCTTATTCTTCATCCGGCAAGGCGGCCGCTATCCAAACCGCCCAATCAAGGTCACCGCCAATGTGCCGAACTGGTACACGATAAAGGACACCACCCAAGCCACGCCGGTCTGCATCGCCACCGTGCCGATAGCCCATTTGGTGGAATTCATCTCCCGCCGGATGGCGGAAAATGCCGCCACACAGGGCATGTACAGCAGCACAAACACCAGGAAGGACAGCGCCGATACCGGCGTAAACACGCCCTGCAGCGCCGCGGCCATCGCTGCGTCGGTAGAGGTGTTGTACAGGATGCTCAGGGTGCCGACCACCGCCTCCTTGGCGACAAAGCCGGACAGCAGCGCCACCGATGCCTGCCAGAAGCCAAAGCCCAGCGGCACAAACAGCGGGGCGATTACCCGCCCAATCGACGCTAGGATGCTCCGCCCGCTCTCTTCCGGGGCCAGCATGATTAGGTGAAAATCGAACGACCGGAGGAACCAGATGACGATCGACGCCGCAAGCAGGATGGTTCCCGCCCGCACCGCGAAATCCTTCACCCGTTCGTACATATGCATCCACAGGGTTTTCAGCGTGGGCAGGCGGTAGGGCGGCAGTTCCATCACAAAGGGGGCGTGCCCGCCTTTGAGCACCGTTTTGCGCAGCACCATCGCCACCAGGATCGCCACCACTACGCCGGTCAGGTAAATCCCGCAGACCACCAGCCCCCGGTGGTTCGGGAAGAACGCGGCGATGAACAGGGCGTACACCGGCATTTTCGCGCTGCAGGACATGAACGGAGTCAGCATGATGGTCATCCGCCGGTCCCGTTCGTTTTCCAGCGTGCGGGCGGCCATCACGCCCGGCACCGAACAGCCGAAGCCCATCAGCATCGGCACAAACGAGCGGCCGGAAAGCCCTGTTTTATGTAACAGCTTATCCATGATAAAAGCGGCCCGCGCCATATATCCACTGTCCTCCAGCACCGACAGGAACAGGAAGAGCAGCAGGATCTGTGGAAAAAAGGAAACGATCGACCCTACCCCCGCAATCACGCCGTCGCAGACCAGGCTGACCGCCCAGGGGGACGCGCCCGCGCCCTCCAACGCTTTCTGCACCCAAGGGGAAAAACGGCCGGAGATCAAGGCGTCCAGCCCGTCGGTCATCCAGGTGCCGAGCGGCCCGAACGTGATGAAAAACACCAGCGCCATCACCCCGATAAACAGCGGCAGGGCAAAAATCCGATGGGTCGCGATCCGGTCGATCCGGTCGGAAACCGTCAGTTCCCCGGGATCCTTCCGACGGGTCACGCACTGGGAGCATATTTTGCAGATAAATTTGTATTTCTGATCAGCGATAATCATATCCCGTTCACCGTACCGTTCTTCCAGCGAACGGATGATTTCGTCGATCAGGTGCGCTTCCCCATCGGTCAGTTCCAGCGATTCGATGGTCGGCGCGTCGTCGTCGATGATTTTCACCGCCGACCAGCGTAGCGCCATCCCTTTTTTCATACATTTCGGTTCAATAATGTCCTCAATGCGCAGAATCGCTTCCATCACTGCGGGGGAATACAGCTCGTCGATCACATAAGAAGAGCGATATTCCTGGGGGTGATGTTCCCGGCGGTCATGGAGCTGATGGCGGATATACGGGTTGTCCCCATACTGCTCATCCACCTTTTGGGCAAGGCGGTGCTCGTCAAAGGGAGCCGGCTCCTCATCCCGGTGCTCCGTCCCGTCGTGGTGTGCCCGCTCAACCAGCTCCTTGATCCCTTTTCCCCGGCTGGCGGCGATCGGCACCACCGGCAGGCCGAGCAGGTGTTCCAGCATCTGCACGTCGATTTCCAGCCCCCGGCTTTTCAGCATGTCCATCATATTCAGCGCTACGACCAGCGGACGGCCCAGTTCCGCAAGCTGCAACGTTAGGTATAAATTCCGTTCGAGGTTGGTGGCATCCACCACGTCCAAAATCACGTCGGGTTTCTCCCCGATCACAAAATTCCGGGTAACCAGCTCTTCGGCGGAGTAAGGGGAAAGGGAATAGATTCCCGGCAGATCCACCACCGTTACGTCCTGGCCGTGGGTTTTCAGCCGGCCTTCCTTTTTTTCTACGGTTACGCCCGGCCAGTTTCCCACATATTGATTCGAACCGGTCAGTTCATTAAATAAGGTGGTTTTTCCGCAGTTCGGATTCCCTGCGAGAGCATAGGTATGCCCCACCGTAACCATTCCTTTCCAAAGCCCGCGTCGGGGTTCGATTTCCTCTCAGATGAAGGCTTCTCTGTACATTCCTTTTACCGGCCGCGCCGCCCTTCACGGCGGCGGAACGGAGAAGGCTTTTCTTTCTCGGGCCGGAGCACCGGGCGGCTGTCGTTCGGCGGAAACCCTTCCGCTTCTTCGCTGATGATCGTGATCTCCTTCGCTTCGGACCGGCGGATGCTCAGTTCGTATCCGCGGACGTTAATTTCCAGCGGATCGCCCATCGGCGCCGCTTTGCGCAGGATAACCACAGCGCCTGGGGTAATCCCCATATCGATAATCCGGCGGCGGAGCGCGCCGGAGCATCCCAGCCCAGCGACAATCGCCCGTTCCCCGATTTTCATATCGTTGACCGTCCTACTCATGGTCGTCCTCTTTTCCATAATGTTTGCGACTTTTTCAATAATTTTTTGGTGCTGTACCCGCGCCATATGGCCGATTTCGTTACGTTTCTCTACAACTTTTTAGTTTACCATCCGGCTATCCCTGTGTCAAGGCAAAGGCGGGTTATCCGCCCATCAGCAGACGGACTGCAAGAGCGGACAGCACGATCCCGCACACATCCCCGCCGGCCGCCGCCGCCAGCGTATGCCGGGTACGCTTGATCCCCACCGCGCCATAATACACCGCCATTGTATAAAAGGTGGTTTCCGTCGAGGACTGCAACACGCTTGCCACCCGTCCGACCAGCGTATCCACTCCGTAATTGGCGTATACATTCTCCAGCATCGCTAGGGATCCGCTGCCCGAAACCGGCCGCAGTAGGGCCAGGGGAACGACCTCCGGCGGAAAACCCAGCTTCTGTGCCAGCGGCGCCACGGCGGCGGTCAGCAACTCCATCGCGCCGGACGCGCGAAGCATGGATACCGCCGTCAGCAGAGCGACCAGCGACGGCAACACCTTCACGCAGGCGCGAAGGCCATCGGCCGCCCCGGTAGTAAATTCGTCGAACACCGGTACCTTTTTCACAATGCCGGTTATCAATACCGCCGCCACAAAAATCGGCACCGCCCACAGTGCCACGATTTTTGAAATTTCCAGGGGAATCCCATCCTTTCACCATTGATCCTGCCGCTACGTCATGCTGCCCGCTTTTTCTTTCTTCCGGCGTCCCCCGGGCCGGCTTTTTTCTCATTGCCGCATTGATGAGACCGAGCGACCCCGCTACCCAGGATTTTCGCCAGTGTTACCGCCACAATAGCGGATGCGAAAGAGGTCAACCACACGGCGGGCAGGATATCCAGCGGCGCGGCCGCGCCGTATTGCAGCCGCAGCGTCGCCACCGTAGTCGGGATAAGCTGGATGGAAGCGGTATTCAGCACCACAAAAACCACCATATGGTTGGAGGCGGTTCCCGGTTGCGGGTTTTCCTTTTCCAACTCCGCCATCGCTTTCAGCCCAAGCGGTGTGGCGGCGTTACCCAGCCCGAGCAAGTTTGCCGCCATATTCATCAGCATAGCCCGGCAGGCGGGCCCGGCTGGATCCAGCTTTGGAAACAGGACCCTCATCACCGGCGCCATCCCCTTGGCCAGCAGGGAGGTCAGCCCCCCTTTTTCCGCAATCCGCATCAGTCCTCCCCATAGGCACATCGCTCCCCCCAAAGTCAAAGCGAGCTTGATCGCTTCGCCCCCTCCGGCAAGCAGGGCGTTGGTGACCGGCTCCAACCGTCCGGTGAATGCGCCGGCGGCAAGGGACAGAAGCATGATCCCCACCCACAGTATATTCAGCATCGGTACCCGCCTTCTCTCCTAATTTCCACACATAATCCGTTATTTTTTGCGTTTTTCTCATTCATCTCTATGAAAAAATAGGCGCATATATTCCCCAAAAACATGGTGCCACGCGTTGACAAAATGGGAATTAAATGGTAACATTCATATGGAATAGTTGGTTATTCGACAGCCCGCGTAGAAAACGGGCGGAAAAGGAGGAATTGCATGAAGTACACAGGAATCGTGCGTAGAATTGACGACTTAGGACGAATCGTCCTGCCGGTTGAACTTCGTCGCACCTTGGAACTCGAAACGGGAGACTCGCTGGAGATTTTTGTGGAGGATAATACGATTATCCTGAAAAAGTACCAGCCCGCCTGCATTTTCTGCGGGAATGTCCGCGATATCACGGTGTACAAAGACCGTAACGTATGCAGCACCTGCGCGAAGGATATCGCCAGCAAACTGTAGATTTCTCTCGTTAGCGTAAACGAAATCCCCCCATCCGGCAACACCGGATGGGGGGATTTCGTTTTTCTCTTCCTCTCGCCCGCTTTTCCGCCTGCGTTTAACAAGAGCGGCGCGGTTCCGGTTCAACAAAAACAGCGGACGTTTCAAAAGCCCATCCGCCGCTTTCCACTAATCCCGATCCGCGTTATATTCCGGAACGGGATTCCTTTTGTATTTTAGCCGGCTGCGCCTGGACGCGGTCTCGCCTTCTCCGAATTGGTGGGGTTCTATTTTCCCCTTTTTTCTGTCCGCGTTGTTGTTCCGGCGGTGCGTATCGGATAAAACGTAAAACCGCCGCGGCCCGCGTTGTCTGAAAAAGCGGCGCGGCATAAAAATAAGGGATGACCGCCAGGCTGGCGGCGAACCAGCCTGCAAACCCCAAATACAGCCAGATTGTCTCCCCTACCCGTGCGTGCATAATATGCCGGGCCTGCCGGAACAGCCCGCCTTCCTTTGGATCGGCAAGCAGATACTGTGCGGGAAGGTACCGGAGCATCAGCATTTCCAATACCACAAAACCGCCGAGCAGGGCCATCAACCCCAGGAGCGTACATAACAGCATGGTCATGTCTGCCAGAGGAGTGCGGCTGCCGCTGCGCCGGATAATTTCCCCATAACCGGCAATCAGCGCAGAGGGGGCATAACAGAGCATTCCCCAGCCCAGTCTCCGGACGAACAGACCCAGCCGCCAGCTCAGCGTCCGCCAATACCCGTGATGGAAAAAGAAAAAGATTAAGCAATACGAGGGCCTTTCCGGCGCAGGAACGTTCACGGACAATTCCCTGGTTTTGGCGATTTCGTCCAATTCCTCTTTTTCACCGTCCTCCGCCGTCCGCGGCGAAACCGGTGTTTCGGCCAACCGCCGGTAGTACAGCGCCTGCCCGGCAAGGATGGGGGACACCAGCAACCAGTCCAGCAGCAGCATTCCCAAAAGAACCGCCCCGTACATCCAGCCACCCGACCACAACGTTTCGGCGTCAACCACCTTTTCCGCTCCCAGCCCCAGCAAACGGAGCAGCGCCATTTCACCGAGAAGCACAATAAGGCTGGACGAGATCCGGGTGCATTGTACAGCGTTGGCCGTCAACCAGCTGCCCTTCAGCCTTCTTCTCGCCCGCTGCGCCGGCCTCATAGGCAATCCTCCCTTATACCTTTACAATTCTGAAGATAGTATGCCCGCTGGTTTTCCTTTGATTCCGCTGGGGCTTATATTGATAACAGAAAATCAAATTTGTATTTTCGGACAAGTTTTTTGATCTTTTAGTCGAACTTTTTCTTGATTCTTCTTCCTGCCTGCGGTAAAATACAAAAAGGTAAGTAGCTGGACCCTCCGCGCCGTGCGTTTTGTGGGAAAAGCGGGTGCAGGATAGGGCATGCAGGGCGTGCCCTATCATCGATTGGGGGGAAAGCTGTAAACCGGTTTCGGGTTTTCGCCGGTATCCGGCGCTGCTTGTGGGAGCGGCGCCGGAACGCGAAAGCCGCGGCATGGAAAGGAGAATGGAAAACCATGTGTGGAATTGTAGGCTTTATCGGCTGCAAGCCGGCGGCCCCCCTACTGTTGGAGGGATTGGCCAAACTGGAGTATCGCGGGTACGATTCGGCGGGAATTGCGTTGGTGGAAAACGGGCAGATTACCATCCATAAAGCGAAAGGCCGGCTGAGCGTACTCAGCGACCGGATCCGGGGCGGGGACGGCATCGAAGCGACGGTAGGTATCGGCCACACCCGCTGGGCCACCCACGGCAAGCCGAGCGACGAAAATTCGCACCCGCATAAAAGTGCCAGCGGCCGCTTTGCCGTAGTACACAACGGGATCATTGAAAACTACGCCGCCTTAAAAAAAGAATTGCAGAGCGACGGGGTGGAATTCCTGTCCGAAACCGACACGGAGGTTATCGCCCATTTGATTGAACGGAGCTATACCGGGGATTTTCTCGCCGCGGTGCGCGCCGCCATCCAGCGCCTGGAAGGTTCATACGCGCTGGGGGTGCTTTGCGCGGAACATCCGGATGAATTCATTGCGGTGCGCAACGCCAGCCCGCTGATTGTCGGGCTGTCCGAAATCGGGAACTTTATCGCTTCCGACATCCCGGCGGTTTTGGCTCATACCCGCCGGGTAATCCCGCTGGCCGACCATGAGATCGTCCGGCTGACACGGGACGCGGTCACGGTGTTCGACCAGGCCGGCCATCCGGTCGAAAAGAAGGAAATGACCGTGGACTGGGACGTGACCAGCGCGGAAAAGGGCGGGTACGACCATTTCATGATCAAAGAGATCATGGAACAGCCCCAGGCGCTTTCAGCCACCATCTCTCCCCGGATCGACGCGGACGGCGGCATCGTGCTGGACGGCATCCATCTCACCGCCTCCCAGCTTCGGAAGGTCAACCGCCTGTTTATTGTGGCTTGCGGTTCGGCCTACCATGCGGGCGTGGTGGGGAAATACGTGATCGAAAAGCTGGCGCGGATCCCGGTCGAAGTGGACCTTGCTTCCGAGTTCCGGTACCGCGACCCGATTGTGGACGAAAAATCGCTGGTGATTATCGTCAGCCAGTCGGGAGAAACCGCCGACACCCTGGCCGCCCTGCGGGAAGCGAAACGCCGCGGCGCCAGGGTGCTCTCCATCGTCAACGTGGTGGGCAGCACCATCGCCAGTGAAAGCGACGACGTGCTGTACACCTGGGCCGGGCCGGAAATCTCCGTCGCCACCACCAAAGCGTATTCCACCCAGCTCACCATGCTGTACCTGATCGCGTTTTACATCGCCCACAAGCTGGGGCGGATCGACGACCGTGACCAACGGCGGCTGCTCAGCGCCCTGATCCGCCTGCCGGATATGGTGTCCGGCATCCTGCGGCAGGCCGGGGAACTCAAACAGCTCGCCCAGCGGTACGCCTATCTGGAACACGCCTATTTCATCGGGCGGAACCTCGACTACGCGGTGGCGCTGGAAGCCTCCCTCAAGCTGAAGGAGATCAGCTACATCCACTCGGAAGCTTATGCGGCCGGGGAGCTCAAACACGGCACCATCTCGCTGATCGAGGAGGGCACCTTCGTGGTGGCCCTCGCCTGCTGCGAAAAGCTGATCGAAAAGACCATGTCCAACATCAAAGAGGTCAAGGCCCGCGGGGCGGAGGTGCTGGTGCTCACCACCGACGATAACCGCGACGTTCTGCCGGAAGCGGACCATGTGCTGTACATCCCGAAAACCAACGACCTGCTGATGCCCTCGCTCGAAGTCGTCCCCATGCAGCTATTGGGATATTATATCGCCCTGGCACGGAAATGCGATATCGACAAGCCGCGCAACCTGGCCAAAAGCGTAACCGTGGAATAAAACCGGAAGCCCCTCCAAAAAAACGAATCCCCCGGCCGGAAGTGAACGTTTCCGACCGGGGGATTTTCTTTCCCCTATGCCATCAGCCCCCGCACGTATTTCCAGGCAAGGACCCGGAACACGGCGTGATCCAGCGCTTCTTCCGGGATCACGCCCGCGCGCAAGGCAGACAGAATTTCCGCATACCCGGCGGCGCAATTGCCCAAAAGCAGCAGGTCGTTCCCCGCCAGGAGCGCCTGCACGGCATGGCCAGCAATACCGGAACTACGGCAGCCGCCGCAACAGACCGTCGCCTTCTCTTTCGCATAATCCCCATTCGCATAACAGTCTCTTTTTCATAATGGTTGGCAGATGGCGTCTCAACGTCGGATATAAAAACACATCCCCCGGGGGCACTATATTCCCATTCCATAAAAAAACGGGCGGAAACCCGCCCGCTTTTGTCCGCGATAAAGTATTACCCACGGATACCGTATTCTTTCAAATACGCTTCCATCTTTTCCCGCATTTCGTCGTTCAGGATTACCTCGCCGTCTATCGGCACGTTATGCAGGGTTTCAATAATCTCCCGCACTGTGACGATGGGATAGGTGTCAATCCCGTACTCCTGTTTGATCTCCTGGATGGCGGAAAGCTCGCCCTTCCCCCGCTCCATCCGGTCGGCGGAAACCACCAGCCCGGCGATCTCGACATCCGCGATCCCTTTCAGGATGGGCAGGCATTCCCGCATGGCGGTCCCGGCGGTGATCACGTCTTCAATAATAATCACCCGGTCGCCGTCCTTGAGCGGATAGCCGACCAGCACGCCGCCCTCGCCGTGATCTTTGGCCTCCTTGCGGTTGAAACAGTAGCTCACATCCCGGCCGTACCGGTTGTACAGCGCGATGGAACAGGCTACGGAAAGGGGGATGCCCTTATACGCCGGACCGAACAACGCGTCCACCGGCTGCGGAAAATGCTCCTGCACGCAGGCGGCGTAATATTCGCCCAGCTTGGCGGCCTGCGCCCCGGTGCGATAATTCCCCGTGTTGATAAAATAGGGGGTTTTCCGCCCGCTCTTGGTGGTGAAGTCTCCGAAAGTCAGTACCTTGGAGCGGACCATGAACTCGATAAATTCCTTTTTATACGACATGGGTTTTCATCCTTTCCTATATCCGTTGATCCGTTAATGATTTACGGGTTGCTGATTATCCCCAGCGCCAGGCGGCCTTTGGCGGTCAATACGGCCCGGCCCCGGCGGATATGCGGGGTATCAAACAGAAAACCTGGCCGGTTTTTCCCTTCCTCCACCAGTTCGCAGAGCTGGCGGTAAACGGCGGATTCCTTATACACGGCGTAATCCGCCGCCACCGTGACCGCCGGCCGGTAATCAATGAGTATCAGCCCCTCCTGTTCCAGGTGGGCAAGGGTTTCCCCCCGCCGCTTGACGATAGCCATTAGCTCCTCCGCATGCTCCAGCCGCACATGGTTGAGCGCGGTAGAGCGCAGTTCCCGTTCCCGGCTGCTCCACAATTCCAGCCGCACCAGCGGATACCGCTTCACCCCGGCGATCGTTGTCAGAAGCTCCCGCTCCTCGGGCCGAAGCCCGCTTTCCTTTTGTGTCATTCGTTCACCCTTCTTTCCGGATGGGCTTTTCCCGTCCTGCCGTCCTTTACCGGTTACTGCAAAATCAGCAGGGTCACGCCCGGGTTCAGCCCCACCACTTTGGAGCGGATGCGGGGATGCTTCAAGCTTCCCCGCACCATATCCCGCAGCGTCGTGCCGCCGGTGTATCCGTGGATCACGGTTACTTCACGGACACTGCCGTCCAGGCGGCTGAGCAGCCGCTCCAGATGCCGTTTCGCTTGATCCCGAGTCATGTGATGGATATCCACCTCCACCTTCTGCCCGGTGGAAAAACGGGGTTCCCAACCCGGCGTCATCCGTCGGGGAGAAGAGGAACGCGAGTGCGCCATAGCCGTTTTCCCCCTTCCGATCCATTCGCCTGCATCCACTTTTGTCCATTATACGGCATACGGCGGACAAGTGCAAGGCGCGGTGTTGACTTTTCGCGCGGTCGGGCTATACTTAAAAGCGGACGTTGCGGGAAACCGCCCCTTATTCGGTACGGCTTTCCGCGCTCCATCCCTATCCTGAATCACAACCGGAAAGGATGATCCATATGTACGAAACCATTACCCAACAGGCCCGCCAGGCGGTCGACGAGCTGATGGAAGCCGCCGGGCTGCGGACCGGGCAGGTCCTCGTGGCGGGCTGCTCCTCGAGCGAGATGGTTGGGGAAAGAATCGGTACCTGCTCCAGCGAGGACGCGGCGAACGCCCTGCTGAACGGGCTGTATCCGTCTCTCCAGGAACGTGGGATTTTTCTCGCCGCCCAGTGCTGCGAGCACTTGAACCGCGCCCTGATTGTGGAACGGGAAGCGGCGGAACGGTACGGCTGGGAGATCGTAAATGTAGTCCCCCAGCCCAAAGCGGGAGGTTCCTTTGCCACCGCCGCCTATGCAGCGTTCCGGGACCCTGTCGCGGTGGAAAAAATCCAGGCAGACGCGGGGATGGATATCGGCAATACCCTCATCGGCATGCATCTGCGGCGGGTCGCCGTCCCCCTGCGGCTTTCCATAAAGCGGATCGGGGAAGCTCCGCTGGTGTGCGCCCGCACCCGTCCCAAGTTCATTGGCGGCGAACGCGCCCATTACCGGAAGGATCTGCTGTAGCCGACGGCTCGCCGCCCGTTATGCGGGAAAAGCGGGATAAATGATACCGAAAACACGAAAGAGGAGACGTTTCCTAAACGGAAACGTCTCCTCTGCATTTTCATGGAAAACCCGCGTGCATTACGGACGGGCGCCCTTCTTCGCGGCTTGCCGCCGTTTATGCGTGCCGGTGAACATTCGCCTTGTCCAGCCCCTTGCTCTCCACGTTTTCTACCACGCTTTCCGCGCCGCCGAGCCGGGTATCGAACACCTTTTTCGATTTCTGGATTTCCATCAGGGTCGCCGGGCCGCCCATACAACCGCCGACGCAGAACATTCCCTCGACGAAGTCCACCGGCAGCTTGCCGGCCTTCAGAAGCATCAGCGCCTTGCGGCATTCGTCCGCGCCGTTGCATTTCTGCGCTTTGACGTTGGCATCCTCGCCCCGTTCGCTGAGCACCTGGGCCACCGCGCCGGTCACGCCGCCGGACACCGCAAACCCTTTGCCGTACCGGGTCGCGTCTTCAGGCGCTTCCTCCGTCTCTTCCACCTCGATGCCCTGGGCGCAGAGCATAGCGTACAGCTCCTCAAACGTAATGGCGTAGTCGATTTCGTCCACATAATTGCCCATCACCTCGTTTTTCTTGGCGATGCAGGGGCCGATGAACACCGTCACCACCCCGGGACGGATACTGCGGATATACCGTTCGACGGCAACCATCGGGGACACGGTAGTGGACACGTATTTTTCCAGCGCCGGGAAATGCTTATGCACCAGGTTCACAAACGCCGGGCAGCAGGAGGAGGTCATCGGTTCGCCCGCCGCACGCCGCTCGGACAGCTCGGCCGCCTCGTTATACGCGACCATATCCGCGCCGAGCGCGACCTCGTACACGTCGTCGAACCCCAATTTCCGGATCGCCTGCTTGATCTGCGGTAAGGTAGCCGCACCAAACTGCCCTTCGATCGCCGGGGCGACCATGGCGACCACTTCCTTGTCCTGCTTTTTCAGCGCATCGATCACACTGACCATCATAGACACGTCGGAAATCGCGCCGAACGGGCAGCCTACCACGCAAGCGCCGCAGTTCACGCATTTTTGCGGGTCAATGGTAGCGATGTCGTTTTCGTCCATGTTGATCGCTTTTACCGGGCAACTTTTGATGCAGGGCCGCTCGATTTCCACAATGGCGTTGTACGGGCAGGCAGCGACGCATTTGCCGCACTTCTTGCATTTCGATTGGTCAATCACCGCGCCATGCGGCGTGCTGGTAATCGCGCCGAACGGGCAGGCCTTCACGCACTTTTTCGCCAGGCAGCTCTGGCAGTTCTGGGTGACAGTGATCTTGGTGATCGGGCAGCCCTCGCAGGCGCAGGGAATAACGTGGACGACCTGCGCGCTGTCCGCGTCGGTATACAGCACGTCCATGGGCAGCTTGCCCATCGCCATGCGCACCCGCTGGCGGACAATTTCCCTCTCCCGGTATACGCAGCAACGGAACTGCGGCTTGATCCCTTCGATCATCTCATAAGGGATTTTGTCGTATTCCTCATACAGGTTGCCGTCAAAAGCATGCTTTGCGGTACGCCGCAGAACCTCGTGCTTGATTTGAACGATATCGGTGATGTTTTCCATAATGTCCATGCCTTTCCGACCGCCCGGCCGGCCAGCGGCGAACGGTCTGTCTTAGTGCGATGCCGCGTCCGCGGCGAATTACGTCTCCGCCCTTCCGGGACGAAAGCGGGTTTCGTTAATAATACCGGATGCGGACGATTTTTCCCGCCGCCCGCAGCGTATCGGCCAGCTCTTCGAGCAGCCGGATTTTGATGCTCAGATCCACCGGCAGGTTGGGATTTTGATGGGCGGGGTTGATCGCCTTGCCGATGAACATATTCAGATGGGTGCAGTGCTCCAGCAGTATCCGGGCGATCATCGCCGCCCCGTTCCCCGCGTCCAACGCCTTGATGTTTTCGGGGTCGGCGGGGTTTTCCAGCGAATTTTTCACCAGCACGTTCACCTGCCGGATGGTCAGCACCCCTTCGGTTACCAGGTCAATGCCCTTGATGTGGGCGATCGGGGGCAGGTCGTCGTCGAAATTGAGGTCGGTAGTCACTTCCCGCCCGAGCACCCGGGCCACGAGGTTGGCGCTGCTGCCGCCGCAGACGATCTTCAGCCCCTCCGGCGACATGAAGTCCACCACCGCCCGCTCGTCGTCCTGCTTGAAGCGGGGCGGGCCGGAGAAAAGGCTGACCACCTGCTGCGGGATCACCCGCACCGTCGCCACCGTGGTGTCGTCCCCCGGCTGGCGCATATACAGGTCCTCGCACGCGCCGAGCAGGGCGGAGGTCATCCGGGCGCTGGTGGTTTCCTCCTGCCAGTTGTCCTCCAGGAAGTCCCGCACGCTCTCCCAGTTCCATCCCAGGTTGAGCACCGCGCCGATACCGGCGTACATCACGCCGTCGCTGATGAGGGTGAGGACGTCCCCCACCTCCACGTCGAACACAGCTTCCTTGATGGTTTTCCCACCGACCTCCCGCTCGGTATACTCGATAGGATAGGCCACCCCGTCGTGTACATGGATACAGCCGGGGCAGTCGAATTCGGTCAGGTACGCTTTGCCGTCGGTGGTCAGCTTGAGGATGGAAAAGGTGGAATACGCGACATGCCGCACCTTACACACCGGCAGGGTATGGATGATGGTGTCCACCGTGTCCTCCAGCGTCGCACCGGATTTTACCATGGTGGCAATGATTTTGGAGGTGAGGGTGGCGAGGATGTTGGCCTTGACGCCGCTCCCCAGCCCGTCGGACAGGACGACGATCACCCCGTCCTCGACGTTGACCACCTCCACCTTATCGCCGCAAAGCTCCTCGTTCTTCTTGTTTAAGCTTTTGGAGGTGACGTCATAATACACGCTCATGACGGATCACCTTCGTTTAGCATCTGCTTTTTCAGGTTCACCAGCGTCACCTTGGTTTCCGCCGTGGTTTCGCCGAGCAGGCTCGCGATTTCCTGCGCCACGGTCATCTGCTTATCGATAACCTTCTGCGCCATTTCCGCGGCTTCCAGACGGGCGCGGCGCGCCGCCGTCTCTTGCTGTTCCTCTTCGGTAACGTCCTTGAAAAAGCCGATGACAATATCCTGTTCCGGGACGTAAACCAGCGTCTCCTCCACAATCGTCTCCTTGGAGATGAGATGCGTTTTCTTGTTCACGATATTGCGGTGAGTGTCCAGGACCTCCTGGAAGTCCTCCGGGTCCATGAGTTCAAACAAATCGGATTTCAGCGCCTCCTTGCGGGACACGCCGAATTTCGCCTGGGCCGCCTGGTTGAACTCCACAATCCGCAGGTCGCGGTCCACCGCGACGATATAGTTGGGCGTCACGCTCAGGGTCACATTGCTCAGTGACTGGGACAGGTCGATCATATACGGCAGGCACATATACAGCTCCGCCTTGCCGCGGTAAACCGCAATCGCCTTGTCCCGGCAGGTGTTGTACCCGCAGGAGCCGCAGTTGAGTTCCTTGTCCGGCGTCGGCTTGCCGATTTCGGTCAGGATTTTCCGGATGGTCTTTTCATCCGGTTCCTCCTCTTTCTTCTGCTCCGTCTCAAACCGGAGGGAAAGGTCGGGCGCAGCCGGTTTCACTTCCTCAAACCCGTCGGCGGCGTACTTTTCCACCGAAAGCCGGGCACGGAACGCCGCCCGCCGTTCCTCCGGGATCAGCGGGCCGTTCACGCAGCCGCCGTCGCAGGAGTTCAGCTCCACAAACAGCCGGCCACAGGAACCCGCCTGCAGCTCCTCCAAAAACGCCATCACGTTTTCCAACCCGCAGACGCTGATGAAACTGTAGCCGTTGTAGGACCCACTGGCAAAGCCTTTGTGGGAGTTCAGTTTCACATCCCGCACAATCCCTTCCGGCACCGGATAAATGCGGGAGAAGGGGGCGGGCAGCGAAGCAGGGCATTCCTCTTCGGGCGCATCCATTTCCGCCAGGCGGATCCCCCGCTCCGTGAACAGGGCGTCCAGCTGCCGGAAGGTGATGACACCGTCCGCCGACTCGGGATGGTCGTCGATCTCCTTGATTTTCGACAGGCAGGGGCCGACAAACACCACCTTGGTATCCGCGCCGTCCCGCTCCTTAATCGTCCGCCCGTGGGCAAGCGCCGGGGAAACCACCGGCGCCATATAGGGGACAAGGGAGGGATAATACTTGGTAATCAGGCTGTTGACCGTCGGACAGCAGGTGGTCAAGATACATTCCATTTCCCCCTCGTCCAGGAGCCGCTTGTACTCCGCCGTCACCTCGTTGGCGCCCACGGCGGTTTCCTCCACCGCGTCGAAGCCGAGACGGTACAGCGCCGCGCGCAGCCGTGCCGCGCTTTCGCCCTTGCCCGCATCGGCATACAGCCCGGCGTACGACGGCGCCAGGCTCGCCACCACCCGCACGGACGGGTCCGCCAGCCAGCCCAGTATGCCGGCAATATCGTTCACCACCGTTTTGGCCTTCTGCGGACATACGTTGACGCAGTGCCCGCAGAGAATACATTGCTCGGCGATGACCTCCACCCGGTCGTTGATATAGCTGATCGATTTCACATCGCAGTGCTTTAGACATTTATAGCAGTTTTTGCAGTTGGCTTCTTTTACCCGTATGTAACCCAAAGCCCGTCCCCGCCTTTCCTTACCGAATCGCGGTCTCAGTCCGCCTTCGCCACGGTGGTTTTGAAAAACTCGTCCGCCGTTTCCGGCCGCACGCTGTAAATCTCGTCCGCGTATTTGACGCATACGCCCGCGTCCGCACAGTGTCCCATGCAGAACGATCCCTTGAGCTCCACACTGCCCTCCAGATGGTACTCCTCAATCAATTCTTTGAACCGCTTAATAACATCCCGGGAATTCTGCAGATGGCAGGAGCTTCCTACGCACACCATCAAATCCATTGTCCGACACCTTCCAATCCTGTAATCCGAAATGATTTTGTAATGATTTCCTCCCACCGCCGCATATCGCGCGCCGGTGGACGGCACACTTGTATTCATTGTCAGTATACTGCTTCGTTATTTTTGTGTCAATGTATAATTCCTCCTGAATTTCCAATACACCATTTGCTAAATTCTCTTTTTTCCGCATTTGTTCGTTGCTTTTCTCTACCGGCTACCTGCTGGCCAAAGCCATGAGCGAACGTCTCGTATCCCACTACAATCAGGTGCGGATTAAGCGATCCTTAAGGTTTCGTTTCCCTGGTTTTCAACATCCCGTGATACGATAGACGCAGAACTCCGCAAGGAAAACGTCTCCGAAGAAATCCCGGATGCAATTACGCCGAAAATATGCTATGCTGTAATTATCGCCCGCGCAGCGGGCAACACGAAAAAGCAGGAAAGGGAGAAAACGATGGCACAGACAATCTTGGTTTGCGACGACGACAAGGAAATCGCCGCCGCCGTGGATATCTATCTAACCGCGGAAGGGTACCATGTCATCCAGGCGTACGACGGCTTTCAAGCGCTGGACGCTATTCAGAAAAACGACGATATCCAGCTGATTCTGATGGACATTATGATGCCGCGTCTCGACGGGGTGCGCACCACCATGAAAATCCGGGAAACCCGCAATATCCCGATCATCATGCTCTCGGCCAAAAGTGAGGACAACGACAAGATCCTCGGTCTGAACATCGGGGCGGACGATTATATCACCAAGCCCTTCAACCCCATGGAATTAATCGCCCGGGTTCGTTCCCAGCTCCGGCGGTACACCAATTTCGGCGGCACGCCGGAAGCAGAAGCGTCTCACAATCCTGCGGTCATGGTCAATGGAGGGCTGGAGCTGGACGACGGCGCCAAGCGGGTGAGCGTGGACGGGCAGGAAGTGTCCCTGACCCCGGTGGAATATAAAATCGTGAAGTTTTTTATGGAAAATAAAGGCTTGGTATTTTCCAGCGCCCAGATTTACGAAAACGTATGGAACGAGCCGTCTTACGGCGCGGATAATATTGTCGCCGTCCATATCCGCCATATTCGGGAAAAGATCGAAATCAACCCCAAGGATCCCCGTTACATCAAGGTAATTTGGGGCCATGGGTATAAAATGGAAAAACTCGACTAAAGGGGGCCGCCGGTTCCACCGTCGGCTGTTTTTGAAAGGTAGGGATCCGCTTGGGCCTGAAAAGTAACCTATTTGCCAAGGTATTCGCCTTCGGCCTTTGCCTGATCTTCGCCGTTGCCGGCGCACTGACCTCCGTACTCTCTTACTATTTGTATATTGTCATCGGGGCATACGAGGAGCAGTATACCGACACGTCCCGTTATCAGCAGGCCGTTTCCGTCAGCGCCGACTACATCTATCAATACGCGCAGCTTGAAGCGCTGTCGCAACAGGAAGCGCCGGAATACGGCGACCAGGTGTACATGGAATACCTGCAGGGGCGGCTGTTCCCGCCGGCCGGCTCCAATATCGCCTGGGCGCTGGTCGATGCCGACGGGAACTGCTTGTTAACCAATATGGAGGAGACGGTCTCCCCCGTCGCCAGCATCAAGGCGTTGACCGGCAACCGGTTTGAACAACACCAAATGGACAGCGACTACGTTTTGATCGGCCTGAAAAAGGACATCACTGTAAGCGACGAGTATAGCCAAGATCTTAAAGAATATGAACAGGCCCGTAAATGGGGCCGGCTCGTCCTGTTCGGCGCCGGGTCCTGCATCCTACTGACTCTGGCCCTTTTCGCCTTTTTGGTGGCTGCAGCCGGGCATAAGCGGGGGGTGGAGGGAATCGCACTCAACCCCTTTGATCGGATCTGGACGGAAGTGATCCTGACCGGCGTTGTTCTGCTGGCCATCGCTGGGATCAGCGTATTCGGCGGCAATATGTATACTTACGAAATCATTGTCATCGCCCTGCTCTGCGTTGTGGGCGCCCTCATCCTTTTTTTCTCCCTGGTGCGCCGGGCCAAGGCCAAGATGCTGCTGAAAACCTCGTTTGTCTATCTGTTGGCGCGATTATTCCGCATCATTTTCCGTCATCTGAAAATCACCGCCCGGATTCTCGGCTTCCTGATCGCTTATGCGCTGCTTCAGCTCCTGCTCGTCATCGGGATGACGGGCGGGAACCCCATCGCCGCTTTCTTCTTTGTGACGACCAACGTGGCGCTGTTCATCATCGTCTGTCTTGGTTTTATCCAGTATCACCAGATCTGCAAGGCCACCGAACGAATGGCGGCGGGCGAACTGGAAAATCTGGTGGATGAAAACACCGTACCCTTTTTCCATCACATCGCCCATAATCTGAACAGCACCGGCAAGGCGATGACCCTAGCGGTGGAAAAAGCAACCCAAAGCGAACGGATGAAAACCGAACTGATTACCAACGTCTCCCATGATATCAAAACGCCGCTGACCTCGATTATCAGCTATGTAGGGCTGCTGCACACCACCAATATTCAGGATCCGAAGGCGTTGGAATACATCGACATCCTGGACCGAAAGTCCCGGCGGCTCGGCCAGCTGATGGCGGACCTGGTGGACGCTTCCAAAGTGACCAGCGGCAACATCGCGGTGAACATGGAAGTTATCAACCTGGGCGAATTGGTCAAACAGGCCGGCGGGGAATTCGAATCCCGCCTGGAGGAACGCGGCATCCAGATGATCAGCTCCTTGCCGGAAACGCCGGTTTTCGTCTACGCCGACGGACGGCACATGTGGCGGGTGCTGGATAATCTGTTCGGCAACGCGGCCAAATACGCGCTAGACGGCACCCGTGTCTATGTGGACCTGACGGTCATCGGCCGGGAAGTGCTCCTTTCGGTGAAAAACATCTCCCGCGACGCGCTGAACATCCGCCCGGAAGAGCTGATGGAGCGTTTTGTGCGGGGGGACCAATCCCGTAATACCGAAGGCAGCGGCCTGGGGCTTTCCATCGCCCGCAGCCTAATGGAACTGCAGCACGGGACGATGAACATCCAAATCGACGGCGACCTTTTCAAAGTGGTGCTCGGGTTACACCTGGTCGAGCCGCCTACGCCGCCCGCACCCTCCGCGCCCGAGGAAGCGGCGCCGGCAGAGGACCCCGCCCCCGAGGAAGCGGCGCCGGAAACACCCCCTCCGCCCAGAGGCCGCCTTAAGAAAAAAACGCCGAATCCGCCGTCTCCCTAAACAGCCGGACAAAGGCGGAAGCTATTTGCCGCCGGGTGAATCATCCGCCACACGGCTTATCCAAAATGAAAAAACCTCCGCCATATGGCGGAGGTTGCGTAACGAAGGTTTTAAAACCGGGTGCAGCTTTTGGTAGCTGCACCCGGTTTCCGCTATGACACTTTCGGACTGTGCCCGCAAAGATGTCATGAGAGAATATGCTCACGATTTACAACTGTTTAAAAGTTGTTCTACAATCTTATCAATTCCTTGTTGGATGTGTTCGGGAACTTTGAAGATATTCAAAAATAAATCTTCATCAACATACGTTTCATCACCTTTTGGGGCAAGCCATAATACATAAGGAGTCACATCAGTCCTGCATATATTTTTTATTAGATAATAGTCGGTCAAAATCACAATATTTTCAGAAAGAGCATGTGAACCATCGTCCATATTAATATCTGCATTTATAATGGTATCGGTAAATTGATGTGTGTATTCATGCAGCAACATAAAGAAAGTATTGTCCAATTTGTCCATATGCAAAGGGTATGGTACTGCGGCGGAAAAGCAGTCGGATATTCCTCCAATGTCTCTGCCGTTTTTTGTTATACTGAAAGAAAGCCACGCTTTTACGGACTTTTTGTAATAATCAAATATAAAGCTATATTGGTTTATTTTGTTGCGCAAAGCTTCTTCAATCAGCAAACGATTTGCTTTCTCTTTATCGAATTGTTTATCCCAAAACTCAAAATATTTGGTTGAACGCTTGGTAAGTATATCAACAAATGGACATACAAAGAGTACTTTATCATTCTCGTTAAATCTATTATAATCTCTCAATAATTGAATTAGTTCTTCCATGTTCTGAGTAAAGAAAGATTAACTATTAGAAGTGAAGGCCCCAAAAAGGATGGCGGTGGCGAAAAA
>CAMMRL010000008.1 GCA_946499275.1 uncultured Clostridia bacterium
TGGTTTCCCATCCAGAATCCCCGACATGTTCCTTGTCGTCGTATTTGCTCACGACACTGCCGTAGGGGAGCGGGCCGCCGAAAACATACTTGTTGTCCGCTGTAACACCGGGGGTGGAGGAGGAGTACAAAGCGCACAGGGGGGTCCTGCCCGACAGGATTTTAATCCCAACCACTTTGCCTACCGCGTCATATATTTTTTTGTCCGTAGCGTTGCCCAGATCCAGTTCTGGCAGGATGTAGGGATACGGTTCCTTCATTGTCTGGTTATAGTAAAGAATATAGGTATAGGCGGCGACAGCCTGTGCCTTTTGCGCGGCCATATAGCCCGGTGTCCCCGGTGTGCCGAAGGTAGAAGCCGTGCCCAGCTCGGCCTTTACAATTTGGGCTAAAAGGAACTGTAGCTCTTCTTTGTTGGCCGGGCTTGTTTCTACAAGGGTGTCGGGATGTTTCACCTTGCAGTACTCCAGATATTCCGATTCCGGGCGATTGCCGGCGATAACCGGCGGGACATCCTCTTCCGGCGGCGGGGGAGTCGTAGGCTTCGTGGTCGGGCCGCTGGTCGAGGAGGTCGGCGTAGGATCGGGCTGGGTTGTCGGACCGACCGTTTCGTCCATCGTGGTCGTAGTCGTTGGCTTGGCCGTAGTGGTTGTAGTGGTTATGGTGGTGGAAGCGGTCGGCGTCGAAGTTGGCGGGACAGAGGAGGATGGCTTGGTGGTTATCACCGTTGTACGCTTACTGGTCGACGTGGTCGAGGTAAACTCCTGGGTGCTGGTGCTTTCGTCGGTGGTTTCCTCCGTTGTCGTTGTTCCGCGGGTGATGGCGGAACCGCTGGGCCGGGTGGTGGTGATGTCCTTTACCTCCGAGGAAACACCCTTCCAGCCGTTGGGCATCACGGCGTCGCTGTTATAGGTGACGCCGCCTAAATCCACGGTTTCCTGTTCGCCCTCCCGCACCTGGCGAGCGGCGACGACCAGGCGGGCGCCGTCAAATCCCGCCACATCATGAAAGGAGGTGGAGAGCATCAGGAGCGAATCCCCTTCCTGCACGTCCACCAGCCCGTCGGGAAAGGCGTATAGCGAGCGGGTCCGGATTTCGCCGGCAAAATTCAGGAAGTCGGTTTCGTCCGAAAACGTATTGCGGGTGTAGTCAAAGCCCCCGTCCTCCGGCGAGGCGACCACCATAACGGAAAATACCTTCCACTTGGCGTTATGGTAAATGGTGTTCATTTCAATGACGGGATGCTCTTTCAAAAACGCCAGGTCGTCGTAATAACGGGTTAAATCGGTAAACATTTGGCCGCTGCCCACGTTGTTGCCGTAAATCACCAGGGACCGGTTCACCGATTGGGCGGAGACCAGCGCCGCATCGGCGTCAAAATACGGGACGCCGTAGATGGTGGGCTGCCTATCGAAATTGTGGGTGCGGTAATAGTCATCATTTGTACCGCTCATTACGGGATAATTGATGTTGGTTCCATCAATTTTCAGCCAGCCGCGCACATCGCTGTTGCGCGCATACAGCGCATTGAACTGGGAGAGCATCCCGTCGGGCGCATTTTCCAACTCGCTTTCGGTCACCGAGGGGTTGTTGACATTGTACAGAAGCACCAGTTGATTATACAGCTTCTGGTTATTCATGGGCTGGAATACATACAAGTATAAAATGGCGGCCGCCGCGGCGATGAGCAGAAGAAAAACGGCGAGCACCGCGCTTTTGCGAATTACGTCGCCGCGGCTATCCCCTTTCCACGGAAAAACGGCGCGCAGTGGATTTTTTTTCTTTGGCGGGATAACATCCGCCTGCGGGATCTCCGCCGCCGGAGACGCCGGGGAGCTGAGTATTTCGCCGCCCGCCATCACTGTGGGCATGGCCTCCAGATACCGGCGCACCAGGTCCAGGGCATGGGAAGTGGCTAGATACCGGATGTATTCCCGGTCCACCGTTCCCTCTTTGGTATCGATTTTTTTGACCCACACCCGTTTTTCATCCGCTAGCGCGACATAGACTGTGCCGACCGGCTTGCCCTCACTGGTGTCGGGGCCGGCTACGCCGGTAATTCCCACGCCGAGCTGCGCGTTGCCAACCCGGCGGGCGCCTACCGCCATGGCACGGGCGGTTTCCGGGCTGACCGCGCCATATTGATCCAGAATGTCGCTCGGGACGCCGAGGATGTTGTGCTTAATCTCTTTAGAATACGCGGCAATCCCGCATTCAAAAACGGCGGAAACGCCGGCAACCTCGGTTAGACGGCCGGATAGAAGTCCGGCGGTACAGGATTCCGCCGTGGCGATTTTCATCTGCTTGTCCAGCAGGAGGACGACCACCGCTTTCTGCAGGCTGCCCACATCCACGCCGTATACGTTTACCCCGAGCCGCCGGCAGATCTCGTCCACCACCGGGGCGCACAGCGCGAGAGCATCCGCGCGCCCTGCCGCATGCGCGGTGACCCGAAGAATGGCTTCCCCGTCCTTGGCATACAGGCCGACATTGGGGTTGGCTTCGCTCATCAGGTCCGCCAGGCGTTCGGTTAGCACCGCTTCGGACAGGCCGAACACCCCCACGGTGCGGGAAACGATCGTGCCGCCCGCACAGTTGGACAGATACGGTGCGACGTAATCACTGAACATCGGCATGAGTTCGCTGAGCTTCCCGGGCAGAAGGAAAATCTGTTGCCCGTACCGGTCCAAGACACATCCGGGGGCGGTGCCATGGTCGTTGGGAAACACAGTAGCGCCGCGTGGGAGCCGGGCCTGTTCCTGCACGTTTTCGGGCATTTCCCGGCAGGTGTTCACAAAATATTCCTTTATCCGCTCGAAGCTTTCCTGATGCAGCTCCAGGGGAAGGGAGAGCGCATCCGCCAATACCTGTAGTGCGCCGCCGTATTCCTCTTCTCCGACGGCGAGCACGACAAGCCCGCTGCGGCTCATGGCGAGCCGCAGCGTCTCCCGTAGGGAGTTGCTGCCGGTCCCGACAGTGGAAAGCTGTGTGACTTCAACGCCGAAGGCGGCCAGTTCATGGGAAAGGAACTGGCCGCTCGTATTGGCCGTATTGCCGTGTAGCAGCCCGGCGCCAGCGGTGATAATTTCTGCGTTCATGCAATGATTCCTCCTGCCGTCCTCCTGCCACCCGTCCGGGGCTGTGTGGGGAAGGGGCGGCTCGCCTTGCTTTAGTGACAGCGCGGTACCAAACAATTCTGTGTGTAACGGTTAAATGGAACGGCGGCGTACGTTCTGTATCGCATGGGCGATCAGCATATCCGTGTCCAGCGCTGCTTCGGCCTCCAGCACCTTTTCCAACTTGGGGCGGGTGCGGGGATGGCGGGGGGTAAAGACCGTGCAGCAGTCTTCATACGGCTGGATCGAAATATCAAAGGTATCGATCCGGCGGGAAATCGCGATGATTTCCTCCTTGTCCATCCCGATCAACGGGCGAAAAACCGGCAGCCCGGCCGCCGCGTCGGTGCAGGCGAGAGCGGGGATGGTCTGGCTCGCCACCTGACCGACGCTTTCACCGGTAATCAGGGCGCCGCATTCCTCCGCCTTGCCGATTTTGGTAGCGATCCGCATCATAAAGCGGCGCATAATGATGGTAAAAAGGTCCTCCGGGCAAGCGCGCTGGATTTCCTCCTGAATTTTTGTGAAGGGGACAACGATCAGCTCCATATGCCCGGCATAGGCGGCTACCTGTTCCAGAAGGGAAACGACCTTCATTTCGGCCCGCTCGCTGGTATAGGGCGGGGAGACGAAGTGGATACACCGCAATTCCACCCCACGCTTGGCCATCATGTACCCCGCCACCGGCGAATCGATGCCGCCCGAAATCAGCAGCCCGGCCCTTCCGGCGGAGCCGACCGGCATCCCGCCCGCGCCGGGAAGCTGGCGGGCATGGATATACGCGCCGAAATCCCGGATTTCCACCATCACCAACAGCTCCGGCTGATGGACGTCCACCGTCAGATGAGGGAAGCGTTCCAGCAGGTATTCGCCGGTCCGCTCGCAGATCGCGGGGGACTGGAGGGGAAAGGCCTTGTCGCTCCGCTTGGCCTCTACCTTGAAGGTTTTGGCGGCGGCGAGGTCGTTCGCCAGATACGCAGCGGCGGCTTCCATAATGGTACCGATCTCCTTTTCCACCACACAGGCGCGGCTGTAGGCGGAAATCCCGAAGACCTTGGACACCCGGTCACAGGCTTCGTCCATGTCGAACGCGGGGCTCTCCGGTTCCACATAAATGGCGGATTGGGCTTTGCGCAGGGTACAGGAGCCGAGCGGTTTCAGTCGGTACCGTAGGTTTTTCATCAGGATGGCTTCAAAGGTTCCCCGGTTCAGGCCCTTCAGGGCGAGTTCCCCGGTTTTGATTAACAGGATTTCGCGTGCGGTCGGTTTCATATACAGACAAGCCTTTCGGATAAAATTCAATGGGATGTGCCGGATCTCTTATGCCACTGCCGGTTGCACCGGATCCCCCTCCGATGCGGGGGCGGCCGGATCCGTCGGTTTCGACGGTTCTTCGGGCGCAGTCTCCTCGGTCGGTTCCTCCGGCTCGGTAGGATTCGTCGGTTCCTCCGGCGTGGTCTCCTCGGTCGGTTCCGTGGGATCAACCGGACCGGCCGGATCCGTCGGCCCCTCGGGTTCGGTGGGATCCGTCGGCGTATCGGAAGAAGGTGGGGTGGGATCCGTTGGATCGACCGGTTGGGTGGTAGTAGTAGTTGTGGTGGCCACGTTGGTTGTGGTAGTCGTGGACGGTGGTGTCGGCACGATGATCGGCGGCGTAGTGGTTTTGCTCCCGTTGGTGGTAACGCTTCCGGTGGTGGTGCTCGACGTGCCGGTACTTCCGGTTGTGGAACCGCCGTCCGTCCACAGGCCGGGAATAGTGAAATTGCCGGTGTAATACGGATGCAGATCGAGATCCTGGTTGGTGTACCAGGCCTGCGGCATAATCACGTCCTCATTTTTGATAATGGTTCCGGTGTTTACCGAAGAGCTTTCACCATCCCGCACCTTCCGGGCGACCACGGCGCAGCGGCCTTCCTCAAATTTCGCGCCACTGGGGGCGGTGCAGGTGGAGAGGATGAGCAGTTCGTCGTCCGGCTGGACGTCCACGTCCCCGTAGTCGAACAAGGAACGTGCGCGGATGTTGGCCACAAAATCCATAAAGTCGGCGTCGCCCGCAAAATCGGTGCGCAAATAATCAAAATAAGGGCCGTCCTCCTGCCGGGTGTTTAGAAGCATCACGGCAAACACCTTGTATTCCGACCGCTCGTACAGCGTGTCCAGGCTGATTACCGGGGCGGAGCGGGCGTAATTCAGGCCGTTTTTGGTGTCGAGATAGTAATTCAGCCGGGCGAACATATGGCCGCTGGCCATGTTGTGCCCATAGATAATCAGGGCCTTGTTCTGCGATTGTGGCGAATCGATATGGTTACGCTCGTCGAAGAAAAGCGCGCCGTCTTTATGCTTGGCTTTCTGGAAGTTGTGGTTAAGGTAATAGCTGTTGTCCCCGGAATACATCACAGGATAATCGATATTTAGCCAGCTCCCGCTGCTGTCGGAGTATTTCATCCAGCCCCGGATATCCGAATTGGCGGCGTACAGCGCCTTGAAGGAATCCATGATTCCTTCGGGATAATTGGACGGATCGTAATCGGCCGGTGGGGCGACGGGGTTTTCCGGGTCGTACAGTTCCCGCACGGTATTGTAGTTCATCTCCCCGATCAGGGGCTGGATGGCCATATCGTTAATAATGTAGGACAAGGAAGCGATCAGGGTGATCAGCGCTACCATAAACACGCACTTGCGCACAATCTCCAGCGCCGAATCCCCTTTGTGGGGGATGAAGCCACTGAGTATGTAGAGCATGCGATCCAAAAAACGGCGGCCGCGGGAACGGGCGTCCGTTTGCTCGCCCACCCCTGTAGCGGAGGAATCGGGCAAAGCGTCGGCTTCGGTGTCGGCCGGAGAGATGCCGGCCGCGGCTGCGAGAGACGTCTGCGCCGTTTCGGGCGTTTCGCTTTCCGTCTCCCGGGCGGCGCGGGCTCTCCGCTGCCGCAAGATTTCTTCCAGCGCGATATCCGCCGCGTCCGGTTCCGGAGAAGGTTCCCTCTCCGTTCCATTCGACGGGATATCGGTGCGGTTGTTTTCATCATCCGGAATATATGCCATGGTTGTACCTTCCTTTCAGCCGTCGGGCGGCGGGATGGGGCGCACGGGCTATCGGGTCCGCCGGATCAGGGTAGAAGCCGCGTCGTACAGCGCGTCGAGCAGCCGGTCAACCTCCTCCGGCGTGGTGGTGTGTGTAAAGCTGACGCGCAGGGCGGAATCGATCCGCTGCGGGGAAAAACCGAGCGCGGTTAAAACCGGGCTTTTTTTCCCTTTGGAACAGGCCGACCCGCTGGATACATACACGCCGCGCTCCGCCAGGAAATGCATCATGGTTTCGCTGCGGATCCCCGGCACGGACAGGTTGAGGATATAAGGGACGGCGTCCGCGGGAGAATTAATCACAAAATCATCCCGTCCGTTTAACCCGTCGGTCAGCCGCTGGTTCAGGGCGGAAAACAGCGCGTCCTGTTCACCGAAAGGTGGAACTGCGTCGGCTGCCGCGCCGAAGGCGCAGTGCAGCGGAACGGCTTCAGTGCCGGGGCGCAGGCCGTTTTCCTGGCTGCCTCCGAAAAGGCGGGGAAGAAGCCGCACCCCCTTGCGGATATACAGCGCGCCGGAGCCTTTCGGCCCATGGATTTTATGAGAACTCACCGTCATCAGGTCCAGCCCCCATCGGCCGGCGTGGAGAGGGAGCTTCCCCGCCGCCTGCACCGCGTCGGTATGGATCAGCGCGGAGGGGGCCGCCCGGCGGGCTGCCGGGACCATCCGTTCAATGGGGAAACGGGCGCCGGTTTCATTGTTCACCATAATAATGCTGACCAGCACGGTATCCGGTCGGCAGGCACCCGCGATTTGTTCCACCGTCAGCGCCCCGTCCGGATCGGGCGTCAGGCGGGTGACCTCCCAGCCCTGCCGTTCCAACTCGTCGCAGGAAGCGGACACGGAGGCGTGTTCCACCGCTGTGGTGACGATGTGGCGGCCGGTGCGCTTTTTCGCTTCCGCTGCGCCGAACAGGGCCAGGTTGTTCGCTTCGGTGCCTCCGGAGGTGAAGACCAGTTCGTCGGGCCGGCAGCCGGCTAGGCGAGCCACCTTTCGGCGGGCGTCGGATAGCTCCCGCTCCGCGGCGGCGCCCAGCGAATGCAGGGAGGAGGGGTTGCCGAAACAGGCGGTCATCATTTCCATCGCTTTTTCCGCTGCCTGCGGGCATACCGCCGTGGTGGCGCTATTGTCGAGATACGCGATTTTCAAAGTGGTCCCTCCCGGTAATCGCCGTGTATATCGCTTTTATTCTTCGGATCGACTTTTATGGGGAATCCTTTAACCGGATAGGGCGGCTTGTACGTGGTCCCCGCTACGCGGCCCGGTGGATATAGACGAGTATATATATTAGCACTTTATTATATACCATATTCCCGCCGCTGACAACCGCCTTTTTCCGGCCGCATTACAAAGTAAGCAAAAAAAGACGGAAAGCAGGGGGAATACTGGTTATAAATTCCTTATTTTTGCTTGCCCGAAGGCACTGGTTTCCCTTCCCGCGCATTGTTGACAAACCTGTAATTTCTTTTGGCCTAAGGTTTCAGAAGTGTAATTGTATTGTAACCAAAAACGGTAGTTTTACACCCGCAATTCAGGATACAATATAGACAACGGGACAGAGAATCCCGGCTAGGCCGTTTCCCGGTGGAGAACCTGGAAAAACTGTGAAAAAAGGAGTGACCGTCTGTTATGAAAAAGAAACGCGTTTACAGTCTGATTCCGGCCATGGTTATTTTGGGACTGATGAGCCTGACGGTCGCCGTCTCTGCGGAGGAAAACGGGTACTGGACCAGCCGGGTTGACGAACAGGGGAACACCGTGCAGATTTTCGTGTACACCGAGCCGGTGGAATGGGAATACAGCGACGACGCGTCGCTTGGCCATTGCGACCTGCAGGCTGCGGATGCCGACAGCGCGGCGGAGCCGATCGCCGTCACGGATAAGGCGGACCGCCGTCTGGCGGGTGCGGTTCCCGAGACGGGGGCTGCGGCGGCCGGCATCGTACAGGCGGAATCGCCCGCGCCGTCCGGGGCGCCGGAGCATGCGCTGTACGGGATTGCCGCTTTTGGCGTGCTTATCCTCGCCGGGCTGGGATACGCCTTGTATAAAGCGGTGTAACCGGCGTACGCCGGAGCAGCGCTTGGGTACATAATCCCGCAAGTACACAAAACAGTTTACAGCAACCGATCAGCGAAAGGAAAGGATCAGCGACCATGAAGGATTGTTTAAAAACAGCTTTAAAAATCAGCGGGATTGTCCTGCTTTGTGCGGCGGCCTTGGCGGGGGCGCGCTGCCTGATGGAACGTTGTCTCCCCGGGCGCAGCGGCCCGATGAGCGAGGATTTTGAGGATTAGCCCCGTTTCCGGTCAAGTCGCCGCGTCCATACATTTACTTTTCATCCTACCTCCTTCTTTATACAATCGAATATTCGGGTTCGAACATTCGGATGGGAAAGGCGCCCGGCACGAGCCGGACGCTTTTTCCATTTTTCGGCGGTTTTTCGCACGGATTTCCTTGACGGGGGTGCGGGAGACCGGTACAATAGAAAAGAATAATCCTCTCCATGCAATCTGTAAGCATGGGAGGAAGCTGTATGCCGCTATTCCGGCGGAGGGGGCGCAGCAGGATAAATTTCCCGCCGGAGAAGAGGAGTTTCCCATGGCTGAAATCCGTCCTTTCCGTGCCCTGCGCTTTACGCCGGCGGCCGGCAAAATGGAAGAGCTGGTCTGCCCTCCCTACGACATCATCAGTGAATCCCAGCGGCAGGCTTACTTGGCCCGCAACCCACATAACATCATCCGGCTCGAGCTTCCGCGCGACGGCGCGGACCCGTACAAGGAAGCGGGCGATACCCTGCGGCGTTGGCTCCGGGAGGGAATCCTGTGCCAGGATGAACGGCCGGCGCTGTATGTGTATGAAATGGAATTTTCCGTGGACGGGCCGAGCGATCTGAGCGGCATGCACGGCGGCGACCGCAGCGTGATGGGCCTGATCGGGCTGGTAAAATTGGAGGAGTTTGAGAAAGGGATCGTCCTGCCGCACGAGGAAACCCTTTCCAAAGCCAAAACCGACCGCTTTAACCTGATGAAAGCGACCAACTGCAATTTCAGCGATATTTATTCGCTGTATATGGACGACGGCGGGGAAGAGGAAGCGCTGGACGTGATGGCGCTGGTTGCCCGCGAGCAGCCCCTCAGCGAAGTAACTGATCCCGCCGGGGTCATCCACCGTCTCTGGGCGATTACCGATGGGGGTGTGATCGCCCAGATCCAGGCCCATCTGGCGGATACCAAACTCTATATTGCGGACGGGCACCATCGGTATGAAACCGCGCTGAATTATCGCAATTTCCTGCGGGGACAGGGGGTGCCGGAAGGCACCGCGGCGGACTATGTGATGATGATGATGGTGGAAATGAGCCATCCCGGCCTGGTGGTTTTCCCCACCCACCGGATGGTGCGCGGTCTGGCGTCGTTTGACGCGGAAGCGGTGCTGGAAGCCTGCGAACCGTATTTCGACCTGGTGCGCGGGATGGCCGTGTCCTCAGTGGATGAAGCGCTGGAAAACGCGTACCGGGAAGGGCGGCATGTCTTCGGCTTTTATACCGGTGGGGATACCTTTACGCTGCTCACCCTGCGGGATCCCGCCGTGATGGACGGCCTGCTGCCCGGCCTGTCCCCGGCTTCCCGCGCGCTGGATGTGACCATCCTCCATACCCTGGTGCTGGAACGGCTGATGGGGATCGACAAGGAGAACATGGCCAACCAGACCAACCTGACCTATACCCGCGACCTGGCCGAGGCGCTGGATGGCGTGCGGGATGGGCTGTTCCAGTGCAGCTTCATCCTCAACCCCACCCGCGTTTCGGAAATCCGCGATGTGGCTTCTGCAGGGGAAAAGATGCCGCAGAAGTCCACCTATTTCTATCCGAAGCTGATCACCGGCCTGACCATGAACAAACTGGACTAAGCCGTTCCGGCAACGGTCCGATGCCTTTGGAAAAAACGGGGGAGAGCTTAGCCACTCCCCCGTTTTTTGTCTGTGGGGGACGGCGTCTTGGAGACAATACTCCATTTGTATTGTCCGCCTATCCGGCTTCTTCCCGATGAGGAAGGGATATTTACTTGTATAGTTTGACAAGAGAGCCGCTTTTGGTTTATAATAAATAAATATAATTGCGGAAGGACCACTGGCGAAGCACCGCAAAGATATGTGAGAGTGTAAACAAACTTAGGGAAAAGGGCGCGCCCTCTCCCCGTGACGATGAAGGAGGATTAGCCTATGGCCAGTATGAAGCCGAAACTAAATGAAAAATCCGGGCTGTTGGAACTCGGATTTCAGTTTACCGACGTAAAAGAAGCCAATTTGTTTCGGAATATGTATCCATATAACGATATCCCCAAGCTGATTTTCAACCAGCGGATCGTACCGATGAATCTGCCAAAGGATATTTTCATCACCGATACCACCTTCCGCGATGGGCAGCAGGCTCGTTCGCCTTATACGGTGCAGGAAATCTGTGACATCTATACCCTGCTGCACAAGCTGGACAACGGCAGCGGCATCATCCGCCAGACCGAATTTTTCCTGTACTCCCAAAAGGACAAAGAGGCGGTGGAGCGCTGCCGGGAACTGGGATATGATTTTCCCCAGATTACGGCCTGGATCCGCGCGAAAAAAGAGGACTTTGCCATTGTAAAGGAAATGAAGCTCAAGGAAACCGGCATCCTGGTTTCCTGTTCCGATTACCACATTTTCAAGAAGATGAAGTGGACCCGGTCGGAAGCGATGAAAAATTACCTGGAAGTGGTGGAGGCCGCGCTGAGCGAAGGCATCGTGCCCCGCTGCCATTTTGAGGACATTACCCGCGCCGACTTCTTCGGCTTCGTCCTTCCCTTTGCGGAAAAGCTGATGGAATTGTCCCGCGAAAGCGGCATCCCGATCAAAATCCGCGCCTGCGACACGCTGGGGCTGGGTTCCTCGATACCGGGCGTAGTGCTGCCCCGCAGCGTGCAGCAGATCATGTACGGGCTAACCAACTATTCCGGCGTGCCGTCCGAACAGCTCGAGTGGCACGGCCACAACGATTTTTACAACGCGGTGCCCAATGCGGTCACGGCCTGGCTTTACGGTTGCGCGTCGGTCAACACTTCCTTGCTCGGCATCGGCGAGCGTACCGGCAACACCCCGCTGGAGGCTATGGTGATCGAGTATTGCCAGCTCAAGGGCAATAACGGCGGCATGAATTTGAAAGTGATCACCGAAATTGCCGAGTATTTCGAAAACGAACAACATTTTGAAATCCCGCCCCGCACGCCGTTCGTGGGCCGCGCCTTCAACGCCACCCGTGCTGGTATCCATGCCGACGGCCTGATGAAGGACGAAGAGATTTACAACATATTTAACACCACCGACATCCTGGGCCGCCCGCCGATTGTCGTGGTGGACGCGCACTCGGGCGCGGCCGGCATCGCGGCGTGGATCAATACTTACTATATGCTGGACGACGAAAACAAGGTGAACAAGCAGGATCCTGGGATCCAGAAGATCAAGGAATGGATCGACGCGGAATACGCCGACGGCCGCACCACCGTGATCGGCGACGCGGAACTGGAACAGCAGGTCAAACGGCATCTGCCCCGCCTGCTTACTATCCGCGAAAGCCGTTCGGAATAAACGCGTTCGCAACCATCCGAAAGCCGAAAAGGGGGAATGACCGGTGCAGGTCATTCCCCCTTTTTTACTGCACGCCCTGCGAAGGGCGCTTTTTTATTATGTTGGGCTGAACCGTATGCCGGTTTGGTATTTCCGGTTGTTGATCTCCTCTTTGGCCGGTATCACGGTTTCCATCTTGATTCCATAGCGGTTGGCGATGGCGAGCACATAGTAAAGGATGTCCCACAATTCTTCTTCTATGGTTTCCTTTATTTGTCCGTCGGCGGCGGGCCGGGCCTCTTCCGTATAGCCCGGGATAATTCGCCGGTTTCCTCTATCAGTTTGAGAAAATAACCATCCAGCGCTTCGGGGCGATGATCCTTTGTTCGAATGTACTGCTGAAGATAGGATAGGGTGATTTTTCCGTCCTCCATAGTGGATTCCTTTCATCTATTCCCTCCGCCGGCCGCCGCGCCGGTTATTCCAGCCCCGCGTCGGCAATCGCCCGGCGGAGGTTGGCAAGGCCGATCCGCAGCCCGTCCAGGCAGTCCTCCATCCCTTCGAATTCAATCGCGATCGCTCCGGCATATCCGGCGTTTTTAAGGGCGGACAGGCAGTGGAGGATCGGCACGTCTCCGTGACCAACAATTGTTCCCCGCAGGTAATTGCCGTTGCGGGAACGGAAAAAGCCCTTGCCGGGGTCGCGTCCGTCGCCGCTTTTCACGATAAAATCCTTGGCGTGGACATAGAAGGCGTAAGGGGCGACCCGGCCGAAAGCGGAAGCAGGGGCTTCGTCCGCGCAGAGGAAATTGCCCATATCGCACAGCAAGCCGAAATTGTCGTGAGCGACGGCGTTGACCAGCGCTTCCACCCTCTCGCTGTCCTGGCAGAAGAAGCCGTGATTTTCCACCATGGTACGCACCCCTTTTTCCGCCGCGTATTCCGTGATGGTACGGCAGGCGGGGGCGATGACCGCCAGCGCGTCCGCAAACCCGCGGTAAGAGCGGGTGCCCAGCGCGTACCCGGAGGTCGCGTCATGCCGCATGGAGGTAGCGCCCAGGGCAGCGGCGAGGTCCACCATGGATTTCACCCGCTGGATTTCCTCCTCCAGCGTAGTGGAGGGATGCAGCAGTTCCGCTCCCACCGTAAAGTTGGAAACCGGCATTTCCAGCCTTTCGCATTCTTCCCGCAGGGCTTTGGCATAGTCCAGCGGATCTGTCCCCTTTGGCGTGAGGAAATCCACGAATTCGATGGCGTCGAAGCCGAGGTCCTTGGCTTTGGCGATGCAGTCGAACTGGGTCAACCGCCCGTCATTGATATACTGGGAAAAGCTGTAGGAACTGGCGGCAATTTTCATAACAAACACCTATCCTTTCCTTTATAAAAATCACTATTTATGGTGATCAGGGGCGATATTAGCCGCTGCCGTTCCCCCAGGGAGTGGATATCTCCCGATTCAGCTAAAGCGGAACAGGGCCAAAAAGGCTTGTTCATCTGTACATACCGGCCCGGAAGGTTATCGTACATCCAAAACGGCGATACAAGGAAACCGCGTGCACCAGAGTGGCCTGAATATCCGGAAAGACAACCCGGTAGCCCCGCTGTTTTGCATGATTTTCCACGGCGGCAAGCAGATGCAAGGGGGATTCCGAGACTACGACAGGCACCCGGTATGAACGGGGACTTTCTTTCGCCCGCGCCGGGCGCTTATTTCCGATAAACCGCGCAGCCTGCCGGCGTCCCTTGTCGCACGAGATGCCGCGGCAAGTTTTTCATCAGCCGTATACCGCCTGTAAAGGCTTCGGTCTCTCCGGAGAAAATCCGGTATGAAGCCATTATTAAAAAATAGAAGCAGAATATGGGGCACTGTTATCTGTCCGGGCCATTTTCATAACCGCTCTGCCCTATAAGGACATTATCCCGATTCACGGCTTCATTCTATCATGGTGCTTACCGGATGTCTACGTCTTTTTTTACTTCTAAATGGTTAGATTTTTGGTATTTACACGGTTTATATGAACCAATATTTTTACAGGTTTTGCCCATACAAACACAATCCCCAGTCTTTATTTTAAGACCGGGGATTGTGCTTGTATGTCTTACGGCAGCAATTCGCCTTCCGGCGTAGGGGCCACGCCGGCATCCTTGGAATTGAAATACGCGTCCAATACAGTCTTCGCAACCTGGGTGGCGGGGCGGGAGGTGCCGTTCTCCAGAATGACGGCGATGGCTACCTCCGGGTCGTCAAACGGTGCATAGCCGATGAAAGTACCGTGGTCGGATTTACCGTTGCCGGTCTCTGCTGTGCCGGTTTTCCCGGCGGCGATGTAGGAGGCGTTGCGGAAGGCCCACATGGCGGTGCCGTCGGTCATTACCTGCCGCATTCCCTGCCGAACCGCGTCAATCGCTACCTGGGAGAATTCTGCTTTGGCAGCGACCTCCGGTTCCACTAGGGTCTCCACCCCGTCGTAACTGATCACGCTTTGCACCAGGTGGGTTTTGTACCGTACGCCGTTGTTGGCGATGGTCATCGCGTAGGCGGCGAGCTGGATGGGGGTGAATGAATTATCCGACTGGCCGATCGCCGCGGAGCAGGTGTCGCCGGGGTTCCAAGCCAATCCCAGAGTCTTGCGATAGGCAGGGCCGGCCAGAATGCCTTCCGACTCGCCCACCTCGATGCCGGTTTTTTGACCCAGCCCGTACAGTGTGCTGTACTCGTTCATCTTTTCGATGCCGAGCATCCGGCCCACGTCGTAAAAGAAGACGTTGCAAGATTCCTGCAGGGCGTAAGCCACATTGGAGCGGCCGTGGATGCCCAGGCAAGTGGGGGCGTACCCGCTGTCCGCATAATAGGTGTACGTACCCGTCCGTCTGCCGAGCGCGGGCGTACAGCTTACCGGGCGGGAATCCGGTGTGATCACCCCTTCCGTTAAGGCGGCGAGCGCCACACCCGGTTTCATCGTGGAACCGATGGCGAAGGTGCCGTGCAACGCTCGGTTAAACAGAGGCTTATCCGGATCGGCAATCAGTTCGTTGTAATCCGCATTATAGGTGGAAAGGTCGTAATTCGGCCAAGTGGCGCATACCAGTACGCCGCCGGTCTTGACATCCAGCATCACAACGGAACCGCTGTGTACGTCCTGCCCTTTGCTGCCGGAAGCCTGCGCCCGTAGGGTGGCGATCTGGTCAGCCAAGGCATCCTGTGCGGTCTTCTGCAGATTGGAATCCAAGGTCAGGATCACTGAGTTTCCGGGAACGGGGGCGGTGGTTACGGTTTTGTCCACCACCGTTCCGCTAGAGTCTTTCCGGATGGTGCTGACCCCATTTTGGCCGCGAAGGGAATCTTCCATCGCGGACTCGATCCCGCTTTTCCCTACAATGTCGTTGAGGAGATACCCTTTTTCCTTCAACTCCTGGTATTCCTCGGCGTAAATAGGGCCGACGGTGCCGATCAGATGGGCGGCGATGTCTTTGCTGACGTATTCCCGTACCGGTGTGGTCTGGACGTTGACGCCGGGAAAACGGGCGCTGTTTTCGAGTATCCAGTTATAGGTGTCTTCGGATATATCGGGGGAGAAGGTAAAGGGGTTTTTGAGCGCGAATTCGCGCAGTTCCATTTCGTACCGGACCCCGGCGATGGTACGCTGTTCATTTTTGCTGTAGCCGGACAGCTTATACCGTTCCACCAGGGCGTTCATGCATTGTTCAGCGGTGGCGTATTCCGCCATACGCAGCCTGCTTTTCAACGTGGCGATGCTGCTTTCCCGGTCCTGTGCAAATTCGTAGGGTGTCTCTTTGGAAATGGGCAGGGTATCGCTCCATTCCTCCTCGTTTTTGGCGAGAAGATTGGTCAGGGTGAGGATGATATCGTTTTGCTGCCGCTGTTCGTCGTCGGTGGTGCCGCGGGGGAAAAAAGCGTAGTCAAACACAACCGAAAAGCTGGTGCGATTGATAGCCATCGGACGCATGTACCGGTCCAGTATCTCCCCGCGGGAAGCGGCAATCGGCACTTCGGTGGAAGCGCTGCGGCTGGCTAAGTCGGCGTATTCGTCGCCGTCCACGATCTGTATCTGGAAAAGGCGCATCGAATAACCGGCGAAGATGACGGCGATCGCCGCCGCCAGAGCGACAGCCCGCCGTTTGGTGATACCGTGGTTGGGACGTTCCATATTGCGATCCTTTCAAAAAGTCGGGGTAACGGGGCGGAAATCATTCACGACGGCGCAGAAGCCGTGCGGTGCCGTAAACGGCGGCATAAAGCAGGGGGGACAGCGCCAGGGTATAAATGGCGTTCGGAAGCAGAATGTGCAGCAGCGTGTACACCGGTTCCGCTTGGGATACCAGGACGTGGTTAACGAACCAATCGAGAATTCCCTGGATCACCAACGTACCGCCGGTCAGCATCAGGAAGGAAAGAAGGTTGTTGCGCATTAAAAGCTGGATCAGCAGCCCGCAGCCGCAGCATACAAACAGCAAGATCAGCGCATTGAAACCGAGCAACCGGGAGGAAAACAAATCCCAAAGCAGCCCGGCGGCTACACCAGCGGCTGCACCGCCGACCGGCCCTTCGAACATCGCGATCGCTACGGCCAGCGGGAGAAGGAGCACCGGGCGTCCGCCCGCAACCACCGGGAAAAGGTGGGGCGCCGACTGCAGTAGTAGGGCGAGCAGCAGAATCAAACCGTAGGCTGTCCATTTCAGGTAGCGTCGGCCAAGCTTCGGCATGGGGTTGTGCGAGCCGATATGATCGTTGTCCTGCATGGGCAGCCCCCTCTCAAAAACGATGGAATTCATGGGTGAATCATTCGATCTCTTCTCCCTGCCCGTCAAAGTCAATAATGACGAATACGGCGGACAGGTTTTTCAGGTCGGCGAACGGCTTGATGACCGCATACATCGTCAGCGCATCCGATTCCGGCTGGATTTCCTCAATGGTCCCGATTAGTAACTGTTCGGGGTAAATCCCGCCTTTACCGGAGGTGACCACATAGTCGCCGGTCGCTGCGCCGCTGTCCCGGGAAAGCAGGTTCAGCCGCAGTTTTTCCTCTTGCGCCAGAGAGACGGAACCGCCGGTCACGCCGCCGCTGCGGGTACGGCTGACATAGGCGCTAACCTGGGTGGCGGGATCGAGAATCGTGCGGACCTTGGCGTAGTTGAGCCCAACCTCGTACACCACACCGACCAGCCCCTCCGGCGTAATCCCCGGGTCGTCCGCCTTCACGCCTTTGAGGGAGCCGGCGTCAATGGTGAAATTGCCGTATTTATCCGCTGGGTCCATCGCGATAACCCGACCGTCCGCAAACTGGTAGTCGGGATGCTGCTCCTTCAGTTCCAAAAACTCGCGGTACAGCTCGTTCAGGCGGCGGAGCTCGTCGGTTTCCACCTGGTTTTTCCGCAGCTCATTAATTTCGTTTTGCAGCTCTTCATTTTCCGCGCGCAGCGCGTTGGAATCGGTGAAAATCCCGATAAAGCTGTTAAACCCGTTGGAAATCGTGGTGGCGAGGGACTGCAGGGGGGTAACGATCGCACCGGTGATGGTGGCTGGGATGGTGGAAACGCCGCCGGTTGAAGCGGCGTAGATCATGATCCCAATCAAAAACAGCCCCACCACCACGATGACTTTAAATGCCACGCTTTTTAGGAATTCTTTCACAGAGTCCCTCCTTACCGACCAATCCGTTGTTGGCTATCGCCTATAATTCAGCATTTTCTGTAATAAAAGAAGAACGCCCCGCGCCCGCGGTTGGCGGAGACGGGGCAGAAATACCTACCGAGAGCGCTTGGAACGCAGGTCGCTGATCATCCCACGGTCCAGGCATTTGCCGGTGCCGTTGACCACGCAGTCGAGCGGGTCTTCCGCGATGTGCACCGGCATGCCGGTTTCCCGGTTGATCAGCACATCCAGCCCGCGCAGCAGCGCGCCGCCGCCGGTGAGCATGATGCCGTTGTCGATGATATCGGCCGACAGTTCCGGCGGGGTGTTTTCCAGGGTGGAGCGGATCGCGTCCACAATCGCGCCGACCGGGTCGGCCAGGGCTTCCCGCACTTCTTCGGACGAAACGGTGATGTTTTTGGGCAGGCCGTCCAGCAGATTGCGGCCCTTGACCTCCATAGAGGATTCTTCCTGACCGGGGAAGGCCGAGCCGATGCTGATCTTGATATTCTCCGCCGTGCGCTCGCCGATCAGGAGGTTGTATTTTTTCTTGATATAGGAGACGATCGCCTCGTCGAAATCATCTCCCGCGGTGCGAACTGAACAGGAGGTGACGATATCGTCCAGCGAGATGACGGCGACTTCGGAAGTGCCGCCGCCGATGTCCACCACCATGCAGCCTGCCGCGTCGCCGACCCGCAGGCCCGCGCCGATGGCGGCCGCCATCGGCTCCACAATCAGTTCCACGTCCTTGGCGCCGGCGCTGCGCGCCGCTTCGTCCACCGCGCGGCGTTCCACTTCGGTAACGCCCGAGGGGATGCACACCATCACGCGGGGACGGCTGAAAACCGAGGAACGGGTGGTTTTGCGGATGAAGTGCTTCAGCATTTCCGCGGTTACGTCGAAATCGGCAATGACGCCGTCCTTCAGGGGGCGCATGGCCGATATGGAACCGGGAGTGCGGCCGATCATTTCCTTCGCTTCGGTGCCGACCGCCATGACCGTGTCGGTTTTCACATCTACGGCGACCACCGACGGTTCGCGCATGACAATACCTTTTCCTTTTACATATACCAGGGTATTGGCGGTGCCTAAGTCGATGCCGATATCACGGTTAAAAAACATGCTGATTTCTTCCTTTCCTCATAAGCGGCCGTACAGAGTCCGCCGCGTGTTTTCCCTATCCGTATTTTTTCTATCCGGCCGGCGGCCGTTACAATCCCCGGCAACCCCGCGCGAAAGTTCTACAGCGGAAGTTTGGGCGGAAATCCGCCGCTTTATACAGGGGCAGGGATCTGTTTCCAGTGCAAAAAGCGCAGGACTCTTTCCAAATAACACCATGATCAAGTATTTATTATATACTGGCCTGGCGTTTCGCACAACCGGGTTTTACTGAAAATTTTCTTAATCTTCTTGGTTCGTTTCTGGTAGAAATGGGAAAAACCGCAGTTTTTCATGCGGGAGACCGCCTTATCCTTCCGGATGGTTGTGGAGGAAGCGCCAGAGACGCCCGCCCGGCAGCCCCATTACGGTGTAAAAATCGCCCTCGATTCCCCGGATGTTCCGCAGCCCGGCCCCTTGGATGCCGTAAGCTCCGGCCTTGTCCATCGGTTCGCCGGTGGCGACATATTCGTCGATTTCCCGGGGCGTCAACGGAAAAAACGTAACTTTGGCGCCGTCAGCAAAGCCGCTCCCCTCCGCCGGGTAGCCGGGGCCGAACAGCCAGACGCCGGTAAATACCGTGTGGGTGCGCCCTTGTAGGAGACGGAGCATCCGCCGGGCGTCCGCTTCATCCCGCGGCTTGCCGAGCGCCAGGCCGTCCACCGATACCACGGTGTCGGCGCCAAGCACCATCCGCCCGGAAAAGCGGGCGGTGACTTCGGCGGCTTTGCCCCGGGCGACTGCGCAGACCGCTTCGCCCAATGGGAGCAGGGGGTCTACCGCCGGCTCGCTGGATGCGGGCGCTACCTCGAACGGCAGGCCGAGCAAGGAGAGGATTTCCCGGCGGCGAGGGGAAGCGGAAGCAAGAATGAGCGGCGTGGGGGCAAACGACATGGGATACCGTCCTTTCGAGTAGGAATTTCCGCGGCTTCACGGATGGGGGAAGGGGAGAAAACGGTGCGCACGGCAGGATCGATCGATTGTGGCGTTTTCTGCTCAACAGGAAAGGCGGCCTCATCCCGCCCGTTTCACGGCAGCCGGTCTCCCGAACCCCGTCGCCTGCTTTTATTCAGGCAGGGAGCATCCGGCATTCTGCCCGCGGCGCGAGTCAGCGCACTTTCTTGTACAGCAACAGGGCCGCGGCGATGAACAGTACCTGCAGCACGTTGACCTGCATATGGAAGGAGAAGCTCAGTTTGATAATGGAGAGGTCGAGGTTCACCGTATCGAAGCCGATGCTTTCGCCCCAGGTCAGCCACTTAAGGAAATCAACGTTTTTGGTCAGCCCCGCAACCAGGGCGGACAGGACGATGGCTGCCAGCACCAGGAAAACCAGGATGAGCGTGTTCTTCGTTTTATTCATTGCCGGTTCTCTTCCTTTCGTACATGCGTTTTGCCGGTGATCCCTGCCGAATGCGGATAGGAACGGGCGTCACTGCCGGCCGGTGGAACCAAAGCCGCCTTCCCCGCGCTGGGTCTGATCCAGCTCATCGGTTTCCTCAACCACGGGGAGGAGGACCGGCGCGATGACGAGCTGCGCGATCCGTTCCCCCGGCTCGATGGTGTACGGCTTGTCCGAAAGGTTGATCATCCCCACCCGCAGTTCGCCCCGGTAATCGCTGTCGATTACCCCGACGCAGTTGGACAGGGTCAGGCCGAATTTGGTGGCCAACCCGCTGCGGGCGTAAACCAGCCCCACCGTTTCCGGGGAAGGGAGACCGATGGCGATGCCGGTCGGCACGCCGACCCTTTCTCCGGGGAGCACCGTCAGCGGCCGGTCCAGCAGCGCGTGTAGGTCCATCCCGGCGCTGCCCGGCGTGGCGCGGGACGGGATAACCGCCCGCGGGTCGAGTTTTTTCACCTGTAAAGTCATGGGATACCTCCTGAATACTGAATAGCAATGCGATATTGTGTGGCTCCCGTCGGGGGCTATTCTACGCCCCGGCGGTACAGCCCGCGGGTAAAAGTGGGCGGGGGCGTCCCGCCCTCCCGGTAATCCCGTAGCACGCCCGCCGCCTGTTCCGGCGTTTCGTCGGTAAAATGGAGCAGCAGGAAATCCAGACGAGGCAGTTCGTCCAGCCGGTCGGCCAGGTAAAGCGGCGTGGAGTTGAGCAGTTCCGCGCAGCCGTGCGCACCCGAGCCGCCTTCGCAGGCCACGGGGAAGCGCACTCCCTTCCGGTCGGTCAAGGAACCGTGTCCGCCACACTGCACGCAGCCGGCGCTCGCCTGATAGGGGCAGTTGCGCATTAACATCAGCGGTTGCCGCCCGTAAGCGAGGATCCCTACCGGGACGGGGGAATGGGCGGCGAAATCCATCTGGGGAAAGGTTAGCTCCTGCGACAGCACGGCGGCGCGTACCCCGGTTTCCACCAGCGTCCGCAGGCTGCCGGTGTTGAACAGGTTCATCCCGAACCCGGCCACCGGCGCCAGACCTGCCCGGCGGGCCGGTTCCAGCGCGCCGATATTGCCGCACAGGGCGAAACGGGCACCCGCGTCCGCCGCTGTCTGGCAGAGCGCCGAAACAGCATCCTCCCGCCCGAAAAGGCCGCGCGGGATTTCCACCCCTACCACGGCCCGGCCGGACCAGAAACGGAGGGTTTCCTCCGCCGTGTTCAGCGGAAACAGGAGCGCGTCCGCCCCGCAGTCCGCCGGAACCTGGCTCGCTCCGGCAAAGCGGGCGACCAGCGCAGGCCGGGGCGGAAACGGACGGCGCGGCGCCGGTTGCGTGGGAATCCGTCCGCGATCAAAAGGGACGGGGGTGGGCGCTTCCCGCAGAGCCAGCAGCTTGTACAGCGCTTCCCGCCGCAGTGCATTGAGGGCGGAAGCCGGGACAGTCAGCCCTTCTTCCAGCTCGCAGGAAACGGCAGCGGAAAAGGGGGTGCCTCCGGTTTTGGAAAGCTGGGCGGCGGCCCGCTCCGGGTCGAGCGGGCGGTTCACCGCCGGTTCCGGCGGCGGGCCGGACACCGCCACACGGCGGCCCTCTCCATCCTCGGCAATCAACTGCATCGGCCGGCCGGGGCGCATGGTCAGGGCGGGGGAAACCGGGACGCGGGGCGGGCCCTTTTCGTATTAACGGGACAGCCGCCCCAGCACCGGCGCGGCGGCGGTCACATCCTCTTTCCGGCGGACGCCGAACATGGCGGCGCCCCTGCGTGCGGTATAATACCCGTCCGTAAAACCAGAACGGGAAAAAACCGATTGCAAGTCGTCGGCAAGGGAACCGCTGTCCGTATCCGCCAACCCGTCCCGGGCGGCGACGGTGGCGGCGGTGGCGGCGGCGACGTATTCCGGCCGCTTCATCCGTCCCTCGATTTTGAGGGAGCATACGCCGAGGGCCGCCAGCTCCCCCACATGTTCCCGCAGGGACAGGTCGCGCAGCGACAGGGCGGCTTCCCCCGGACGGGGCAGCCGCTCCCTTCCGGCGGCGTCCCGTCCGCTGGGGGCAAAGGGCAGGCGGCAGGGCTGGGCGCACAGCCCGCGGTTCCCGCTCCGTCCGCCAAGCATGGCGGACAGCCCGCATTGGCCGGAGACGCACATGCACAGTGCGCCGTGGACGAAAATTTCCAGTTCCGCCCCCTGGTTCGCGCAGGCGGCGATTTCCTCTTTCGACATCTCCCGCGCCAGCACCACCCGCGAAAAGCCGAGGGCTGCGAGCTCCCGCACCCCGGCGGGGGTATGGCAGGAAAGCTGGGTGGAAGCGTGCAGCGGCATCCCCGGCGCGGCGGCATGGACTGCCCGCGCCAGCCCGAGATCCTGCACGATCAGCGCGTCCACGCCCAGGGCGCAGACCTCTTCAGCCAGCGCCAGGGCGGCGGGAAACTCGTCCTGCCGGATCAGGGTGTTTAAGGTGAAATGCACCTTCACCCCCCGGGCATGACAAAACGCCACCGCCTCCCGTAAGGAGACGGCGTCGAAATTGTGGGCGTTCCGGCGGGCGTTAAACCCGCCGCCGCCCAGATAAACCGCGTCCGCGCCGCAGCGGACGGCGGCGGTCAGCGCCTGCGTAGAACCGGCGGGGGACAGGATTTCCAACCTTCCCAGCCCCGCCGGCGCGCCGTTTTTCCGGTTCGGTTGAACGCCGTGCATCGGCTATTTCGCCTGGCCGTCTACCGGGTAGCCAGGGACGTATTTTTTACGCAGGTCGTTCAACTCGCGGCGGAGCCGTTCCGCTTCCCGCCGGGCTTCGTCCGCTTCGGAACGGGCGCGGGCGTTGTCGCTCAGGTACTCCTTGATCTGGCTGCGGAGGTTGTCCGCCGAAGCGTTGGCTTTGCGGGCTTCGTCCAACACGGTCAGCGCGGTCAGCACCGCCGCCATGGTGGTGGAGACGCGGGGATCGTTGTTCATCAGCGCTCGCATGGAACGGTCCAGTTCCGCGCCCAGTTCGAGCACATAGGATTCCGGCTCGTCGGAGGTGATGATGTATTCGGTTCCGCAGATATCCAGTTTGATTCGGTTTCTTGCGGCCATTGCGGTCGGCTCCTTTCAATTGGCGATGATTTTCAGGCTGTTTTTTGGAGGAATTTCCAGGGGAAAACGGCCGTTATTTTCTATTATTTTCATTATACCGTATCCCGTGTCGAAAATCTACCCTGCGGCGCAGGATATTTGCGCGGCGGATGGATTTGCGGTGATTACAGCCCGGTTTCCACCCGGACGCTGCTGCCGCGGGGGGAACGGCGTACTACGATCTGTTTGTCGATCCGCTCCTTGAGCTCCTGTACATGGGAGATGATCCCCACCAGCCGGTCGGTCCCGGCCAGGGACAGCAGGATATTGACCGCCGCGTCTAGGCTTTCGGCGTCCAAGGAGCCGAACCCCTCGTCCACAAACAGGGTGTCCACGCTGACGCCTCCCGCCCTGCGCTGGATAACATCGGACAACCCGAGGGCCAGCGCCAGGGAAGCCTTGAAGCTTTCCCCGCCCGAAAGGGTTTTGACGTGCCGCGCCTTGCCGGTGTAGTGGTCGAACACCCCCAGTTCCAGGCCGCGGTCGGCCAGGGATTCCTGGAAGTCGTTGCGTACCAGTTCAAAACGGCCGTAGGTCATTTTGTCCAACCGTTTATTGGCTTCCCGCAGGATGCTGTCGAAATAGGCGGCCTGCACCACCATTTCCAGCTGCAGCTTCTTTTTCCCTTTGATCGTGCCGTTGGCGGCGTCCGAAAGGGAGCGCAGGTTTAAAAGATCCTTTTCCAGTTCGGCGGAGTCGGCCAGCTTGCCGTCGAGTTCCGTTTCGATCCGCCGGTTGCCGTCCAGGCGGGAGCGCAGGGCGGCGGCCGACTCCCGCAGGGCGGATGCTTCCGTTTCGCAGGCGCGCAGCGCTTCGGCGGCTTCCAGCGGGTCGGCGGTTTCCCGGGCGGTTTCCGTTTCCAGCCGGCGGACGGCGTCCTCCCACGACCGCTTTTCTGCGGCGAGCCGTTCCTTTTCCTCCCGCCGGGCCTGCAGTGTCTCCGGCCCGCACAGGGCGGCGGAGACCGTCTCTTCCCCGGCAAAGCCGGCGTCCATGCAGCGCCGTCGGTATGCTTCGGTGAGCCGCTGCTCGGCGTCTCTGGCGGCACGGGCGGCTTCCGCCGCGTCCCTGGCGGCAGCGGCGGCGGTTTCCCACTGCCGTTCGGCCTGTTCCCGGCGTTCCCGGCAGTTTTCGCGTTCTGCCTGCAGCCGCTCGGTCAGGCGGGTGAGTTCCTCCAGCCGCTGCTGCGCCTGTTCCAGCGACAGAGACGCCTCGGGCAGCGTGGTTTCCAGCGCCTGTCGTTCGGTTCGCGCGGCTTCCAGCGCGGCGGCCAGCCCCGCCCGCTCCTCCCGGCAGGCGTCCCGCCGGGTCCGGGCGGCGCGGCGCTCTTCTTCCCGCTGGGTCAGGAGGGCGGGGAGCGCCTGCCGGCGACTTTCCCGCCGTTCGGCTTCTTCCCGCTCTTTGCAAAGCCTGTTTTGCTCCTCACGTAAACGCCGCCTCGATTCGTCCACCGTCAGGAGAAGGGAGGAAGGCGTGGAAAAGGGGAGAGCGGCTTCTTCCGCCCGGCGGCACAGTTCGGCCAAGGCGGCTTCGGCGGTGTTTTTTTGCTTTTCCAGGGCGTTCCCCGCCGCCATGCAGCGTTCGTTTTCCGTATCCCGCGCCGTTTTCAGCTGGTCGAGCTCTTCCCGGCTGGGCGCGGTTTCCGGCAAGGGAGCGGGGACGGGATGCTCCCGCGCCCCGCAGACCGGGCAGGGCTCTCCCGGTTTCAGCCGTCCGGCAAGCAGGCCGGCTTGGGCATGGAAAAAGAGGGCTTCCGCCTGGTCGTATGCCTGTTTAGCGCCGGCGTAGGCTGCGGCGGCCGACGAAAACGCGGCCTGTCTGGCGGCAAGCGTTTCTTCGTTTTCCAGGCACCGGTGGGCCAGCGTGTCCAGCTCGTCCAACCCCCTGCGGCGGCGTTCCAGTTCCTCTGCCCGGTGGTCCAGCCGGGCGAGGGCCGCCGGCGCATCCGCCAGAATCCGGTATTCCTCTTCGTCCTTTTGATACAGGGCTTCGGTCTCCTCGGCCCGTTTTTCGGCGGCGGCCAGCCGCTCCTCGCAGCCGCGCAATGCGGTCTCTCCGGCTTGGACGGCCTGGATCTGCTCGGCCAGGCGGACGTATTGGGGAAGTTGGTGGGCCAGCGCGTCCCGTTGCTGTACCAGGGCGAGACGGCGGGGCTCATCCCTCTCCAAAGCCGCCCACTGTTCGGCGGCGAACCGCCGGTCGTTTTCCCGCTCTTTCTTCTGAATGGCCCGGCGGGCGGCTTCCTCCTCCGCATCGTTTGCCTGCCGCCGGGCATTCAGCACAAGGGCGCGTTCCGCCGACAGTCCCTGCGCCCGCTCCGTCAGGGCGAGATTCTCGTCCAGCGCGGCAATCCGTTCGTCCTGCTGCGCCATTTGTTCCGCCCGGGCACGCAGGGCGGCGAGTTCTTCCCGCTTTTTGGCGGTCTCCTGTGCCGTGGCGAGCCGGACGGTCAGCCGCCGCAGCTCCTCATCCAGCGCGGCGGAGGTGTTGTACAGCGCCTGCAGCCGTTCGGCGTCCCGCCGGTTTTGTTCCGCTAGCGCGTCCCGCACCGCCGGCACGCCGAACGGCCCGTCCTTTTCCAGCGCGGCGAGGGCGGCGGTCAGTGCCGCATCCGTCTCCGCTTCCTCGCAGCGGATCCGGCGGCAGTTGTCCAGCAGATGGGAACGGGCCGTCGCCAGTTCGCCCGCCTGTTCCCTTACGCGGGCGGCCAGTTCCTGTTGGATCCGGCGGTATATCCCCGTGTCGAAAATGCGGCGGAAGATTTCGGCCCGTTCGTCGCTGCCCGCCAGCAGCAGGCGGAGGAATTCCCCCTGCGCGAGCATGCAGATCTGCCCGAACTGTTTGTGGTTCAGCCGGAGCAGCTCCTCCACGCAGCGGGTTACTTCCCCCACTTTGGCGGCCACCCGGCCGTCCGGGTAGGTCAACTCTGCGGACGCGGGCTGGCGGGTCGTCCCCTCGCCCCGCAGCTTGGGGCGGGTATATTCCGGGCTGCGGCGCACGGTATACCGCTCCCCCCGGTGCTCGAACGTCAGGGAGACGAAGGTTTCCGTTTCCGGTCGGGCGAAATCGCTCCGCAGGCCGTCCCCGCCCCGGCTGCTGCCGCTGGTTTCCCCAAACAGCGCGTAGGAAATGCCGTCGAAGAGGGTGGTTTTCCCCGCCCCGGTGTCTCCCGTGATCAGGAAAAGCCCGCGGCCTCCCAACCGGGCAAAATCCACGTCGCACCGCCCGGCATAGGGGCCGAAGGCGCTCATTGTCAGTAAAATCGGTTTCATGGTTCGATCCTCTCCAAAGGGCGCGTCCGCTGATCAGGCGTCGTCCCGAGCTTTTTCGATCACCCGGCGCAGGATCGACCGCTGCTCATTGGAAAGCAGCGTCCCCGTCACCCGGGCGTAGAATTCTTCGAACATTTCTTCCTCGCTTTTGTGGGCGAGGGGATCGGCCGCCTGCTCATCCAAGGCCGGGGCTTCGGGCGGCTGCAGTTCCACGTGCAGAAGGTTCGGGTACACGGTGCGCAGCCGTTCGGCCGGGTCCAATGCCGCTTCGTCGGTTAACACGGCATGGATGTAGTCCTGCGTGTCCGCCCCGCCGTTTCCCCGGGCGGCGGCGATCAGATCGTCCAGCCTTCCGCGGATTTTCCGCAGCTCGCGCCGGGGCGTCAGGGGGAGGAGTTCCGTTTCCATTGTCCCTTTGGGGCCTAGAGTGATCAGCGGCACGCTTTTTCCATGCCGGATCTCGGACAGGGAGTATTTCAGCGGGGAACCGGCGTACCGCACGGCGTCCCGGCCTATCCGCTGGGCGCGGTGCAGGTGGCCGAGCGCGACGTAATCGAACCCGTCGAACACAGAAACGTCCACGTTATCGCTCCCGCCGACCGACACGGTGTCTGATTCGCACAGTTCCGGGGATTGCCCCCCCGCGCTGACAAATTGATGGGCGATCAGCAGGTTGCGTTCCTCCGGCTGGGCGGGCAGCCCCTCCAGCGCGCAGCGCACCGCTTCCCCGGTGTTGGCGGCGGCGCAGCCCAGCCGGGCGTTGACCACCGCCGGGCGGAGGAAAGGGAGGAGGTATACATGGATCGGGCCGTATTCGTCCTCCAGCGTCACCCGGCGGACGGCGCCGTCGTACCGGCCCGCGATGTGGACCCCGCGTTCGGCAAACAGGCGGCTGCCGAATTCCAGCCGCTCCGGAGAGTCATGGTTGCCGGATACGGCGAGGACGGCGATCCCCCGTTCGCTCAGGCTGCTCAGGAAATCGTCGAGCAGTTCCACCGCCTCCGCTGGGGGGATGGAGCGGTCGTATATATCCCCCGCGATCAGCACGCCATCTACGGCGTACCGGTCGGCCAGGGCGAGGATTTGATGCAGGATATACCGCTGATCCTCCAGCATGGGGGCTTCCAGAACGCATTTCCCCAGATGAAGGTCGGCTAGGTGCAGCAGACGCATAGGCTTCCTCCTTGCGGCGCTTTGGGTTGGTAAAAGGCCGCTTCGGTTCCAGTATACCGTATCCGCCGGGAAAATGCCAGAGTCCCGGCTGTCCCGTCGTTTGTCCGGCGACGGGAAACTCAGGATTGCATTGCGGTGCTCACGATGATATAATATCTGAGTTGAGAAAAATTAGGCAAGGAGACAAAATAGTGCAACTTATTCATTATGCATTGGGGGTTTGCCTAAAAATCACACGATGAACACATAAGATTTAAAGATTGTTTACAAATTGGCGGAGCATCTCTATTACAATACAATAGAGACTTTACGGAAACAACCGGACAGGGGCGGAGCCCTCCGCCCCGATGGCCGGTATTTGAACACTCAGGAGGGAAAGCGACAATATGATCGAGGTAAAAAACCTGACGAAGCGATACGGTAGCCATCTGGCGGTCAACGATATCAGCTTCTCGGTGGATGAAGGAGAGGTCGTCGGCTTCCTCGGACCGAACGGCGCGGGAAAATCCACCACCATGAACATACTGACCGGCTATCTGTCGGCCAGCAGCGGTGTGGCCAAGATAAACGGGTTCGATATTCTGGAAAAGCCCAACCAGGCCAAGGCGAGCATCGGCTATCTGCCGGAACAGCCCCCGCTGTATCTGGATATGACTGTGCGGGAATATCTGGATTTCATGTACGACTTGAAGAAATGCAAGCTCTCCCGCGAAACCCATATTGCGGAAATCTGCCGGCTGGTAAAGATTGAAGGTGTTTACGGCCGCCTGATTAAGAACCTGTCCAAAGGTTACCGGCAGCGCGTGGGTTTGGCGCAGGCCCTCATTGGCAACCCGCCGGTGCTGATTCTGGACGAGCCGACTGTCGGTCTGGACCCGAACCAGATCATTGAAATCCGCAGCCTGATCAAGAATCTAGGCAAGCATCACACGGTTATCCTCTCCTCCCACATCCTGCAGGAGATTGAAGCGGTATGCGACCGGATTATCATCATCAACCAGGGCAACCTGGTGGCGGACGACAGCGCAGCCAACCTGACTCGCAAATATTCCAGCGACCGCCGTATCCTGCTTCGCGTCGCCGGCGGGGAAGAGGATGTGCTCGGCCTGTTGTCCCGTGTACCCGGTGTGCAGAATGCCGTTTCGCTGGGTGAAAAGGAGCCGGGCATCTACGAATACGCGGTGACGCCCGTGGAGGGGCAGGATGTCCGGCGGGAGATTTCGACCCGCCTGGCGGCCCGCAACTGGCTGATCATGGGGATGCGGTCGATGGAAATGACGTTGGAAGACGTGTTTGTATCCCTCACCCGGGAGAACCTGTCGATGGCCCGGAAGAATAAGAAAGGGGGGCGTGCCTGATGGGCGCTGTTTTTAAAAGGGAGTTTAAGTCGTTTTTCACCTCTCCGGTCGGGTACGTCCTGCTAGCGGTGATGACCTGCGCATCGGGATTTTTCTTTTTTGTTTTCAATATTTATTCCGGCATTGCCGACCTTTCGTATGTGTTCAGCAACTTGTTCACCGTGGTACTGCTGATTCTGCCGATTCTGACCATGCGGCTGTTCAGCGATGAAAAACGGCAGAAAACCGACCAGGCGCTGTTGACTTCCCCATCCAGCCTGACCGGGATCGTTTTAGGCAAATTCTTTGCCGCACTGCTGATGTTTGTGCTTTCCCTGGTGATCCTCCTGGTTTTCGCAGTGGTGATCGCCTTCCAGGTGACCCCGTCTTGGAGTGTGATTATCGGCAATTTCCTCGGCCTGATCCTGGTCGGCGGCCTGGTGATTTCCATCGGCCTGCTGATCTCCAGCCTGACCGAAAGCCAACTGATTGCGGCAATCGGCACCTTGGGCGTGTCGGTGGCGCTGATGATGATGGACAGCCTGACCACGATTTTCTCGAATATTCCCGCGGTGGGAACGGTGGTCAATTTCCTGTCGGTGTCCCAGAAGTATACGGAATTCACCAGCGGGATTTTGAATTACGCCTATGTCATCTTCTTTATAAGCATGCAGGCGCTCTTTATTTTCCTGACTGTCCGCGTGCTGGACCGTAAGAGATGGAGCTGACCGGGCCCGGCGGAAGCCGGATTCGTCCCACCAATCGGAAAGGAGCATGAGCTTGAAAAACGAGAATACGCCGGAGCGCGAGAAGCTGCAAAACAGCGAAGCGCTTGCGGAAAACGAAAATAAAGAAACCGCCGCCGACCCGGCTGCGGAACACACGGACAGCGCGCAGGCCGCCCGACAGGAGGAGACCGTGGAGACAGCGGCTGCGGAAGAGGTTTTATCCCCGGACGAGCATTCCAAGGAGAGCGCGTCCGTAGAAGACGAGACGAAGAACAGCAAGCCGAAAAAGAAAAAAGGAAAAAAGGACAGCCGCAAACTCCGGTATGGCGGGATGGCCACGGCGCTGACGGCGGTGGTGATCGTGGTGGTCGTGCTGGTCAACGTGGTGGCCAATATCCTGAGTGACCGCTTCCCGCTCAATCTCGACTTGACGGCGGATAAGCTGTTCACCCTGAGCGAGGAAAGCAAGACAGTCGCCAAGGAGATTGACAAAGAGGTGGAGGTTATCGTCTTCATGGAGGAGAGCATGCTGGAGAACTCTTCCACTGACGGGACGGGCGCTATCCTCAAGCAGTTGTATGAGGCGCTCAAGCTGTACGACTCGTATTCGGGCGGCAAGGTGAAAACCTCCTATGTCGACCTGAACAGCGATCCAGCACTATATACAAAATATAAAGAATACAATGTCGAATATTACGATCTGCTGTTCCTCTGCGGCGACCGCCATCAGAAGATCAGCGCAAACGATATGTTCACTTACGACGACAGTTCCTATTATTATACCGGACAAATTTCCGTGCAGTCTTCCAAGGTGGAGCAGATGCTGGCCTCCAGCCTGATGATGGTTACCTCCGACGTTACGCCGGAAGTGCTGTTCCTGACCGGCCACGAAGAAGATTCCTATACCGTTGCTGGTCTGAAAGCGATTCTGGAAGTCAACAACTACTCCCTGACCGACCTCAACATCACCGGTTCGGAGGAATACAGTGACGAAGCGGTGATGGCGGTTATCGCCGCGCCGACTAAAGATTACAGCGACGAGGAGATTGAAGCGCTGCGGGAGTGGCTGGATAACGACGGCAAGCAGGGCCGCCAGCTGATGGTGATCGTCAACTACGAGGCGGACTGCCCCAAGCTGTATGAGTTCCTGAATGTGGAATACGGCCTGGAAGTGACCAATAATATGGTGCAGGAAACCGATGCGAACCGCGTGTATATGATGCAGGCTTCTTTGGTTTACGCGGATATCGGCGACAGCGATTACCTGCCGGATATATCCGGTAACCACGCCCTGACGCCAATCTCCCGCCAGATTTTGATGAACGCTGGCACCAATACCGACTCTTCCCTGTTTAACACCGCGCTGCTCACCTTCCCGGAAAGCGCGAAGCTGGTGAAAATGGCCGACGCGCTCAAAGAGCCGGATGGTGAAGAGCAGGAAGCCCCGGAGTCCTTTGACGCAGACGAGTATCCGATTGTGGGCGGCGCCATGGCCACCAAATGGACCTATGACGACGACAACAACAGGATTGAGACAAACGTGATCGTGCTCGGCAGCAACTCGATGGTTTACGATAATTTCACCAGCATGTCGACGGTTTACAATGAGGAGTTCCTTCTGGGCATCACCAATGGCGTCACCGGCAATGAATCCTCCGTCAATATTTCGAACAAGCCTCTCGAACAGACCACGCTGGAATTCACCTCCGGCCAGGCGTATATCTTCTTCGGTGTATTTGTCGTGGCGGTCCCAGTGATCATCTTGATCGTCTGTCTGGTGGTCTTCCTCAGGAGGAGACGTCTATGAGCAAACAGGTCCGGACTTTAATTATCGCCGGCGTGGCCGTGCTGGTTCTGGTCGGGCTTCTGCTGGGGCTTCTCTTCCTTCTGCCCGGCGATTCGGAAGAGGAGGAGTCCTCTTCCTCCAGCAGCACCACCATTACCATACTGGATAAATCCGCCGACGAAAACGGCGAAAGCATCAGCGAGCCAGTCAGCAAGGCGGTGTTCCGCCAGGGCGACGCTTCCTATACGGTCTCCCCGGATGAGGATGGCCAGATGCGGGTGGAGGGTTTCGACGACCTGCCGGTGAATACCTCGGCGCTCACGGCGATGTCGAATAACCTTGCCAAGATGACGGCAACCAAAAAGGTGGCGGATTCTTCCGAAAACGAAGCCGATTTCGGCCTGGATGAACCGCAAGCCACCGCGGAGATCACTTATGCCGACGGGACGGTGGTGACGGCGGAACTGGGGGACGAGACCCCGATGAAGGACGGCCATTATTTCCGGCTGAGCACGAGCGAAGCGATTTACATCGTGGATTCGGGGCTAAGCAGCCGGATGCTGGACAAGGCGGAAGCGTATATCGGCACCTCCCTGATCACCGCCCCCACCGCGCGGGAGGACGATGACAGCGGCCAGGCGGCGGTATACGGCATGAACCTGAGCGGCACGGTCCGCGCGGATAAGCCCTTTTCTTTCCGCGTGTTCGAAGAGGGGGATCCCGAAAATCTGAAAACCTTCGGCTATGTGATTACCTCGCCGAATCTGTACGGCGTCAACCAGAATGAAGACGTGCAGAACTTGTTCGCCGGCGCCACATCCCTGAGTGCGACGGAAGCGGAAAAAGCGCATCCCACAGCGGACGACTTGAAGGAATACGGGCTGGACGATCCGTATTCGGTCTGTGAGCTGACGCTGGCGATCCAGAGCAACAGCACGGACGAGGAGGATTCCAGTGCGGTGGTTTATTACAACAAAACCAAGCACACCATCCGACTCGGTAAGAAAAACGACGATGGGTATTATTACGCCCTGGTCGACGAGTACAACGCCGTGTTTCTGGTGAGCGCTACCTCGGTACCCTGGGCCGAAGCCCAGTATACCGATATGATGAGTAAGTTCCTGTTCATGAACAATATCGTGGACGTGTCTTCCATCAGCGTGATGGCGGACGGGAAAGAAACCACCTTTGAACTCACGCATTTCCCGGATGAAACCGACAACGACAAGAAGCTTACCGTCACGGTCGACGGCAAGACCTATTCCACTTCGGACTTCCGGTCGCTGTACCAGGTGTTCATGCAGGTCAACCGCTATGGCGAAACCGATGAAACGCCTTCGGGCGAACCGGACGTAACGTTCACCCTGCGGCTCAGCGATGAAGACGAGTCGCCGTTGATCGCCCGCTTCTATAAGCAGAGCGCGAACGTGTATATCTGTGCGATCGAGGGCGGCGACACCTACACCGTCAAGGGCAGTGATGTCACCAACATGCTTAAGCAGGTGGAAAATTACCTTGCCGGCAAGGAAGTCACATATTAAGTTAACGCCTGAGTTCACAGTCTGTGCGGACTGATTGACAAAAAAACTCCCCCGTGTGTTACGGGGGAGTTTTTTTGTAGTGTTCGCTAGGGGAGTGATTCAAGGGAACCTAGGACGATAGGGGAGACAGAGAAATTCCCTCTGCGAGTGGAAGGAAGTCAAGATTGTGAGGGCAGAGGTGTGTCCAGACCATGTGCATAGGCTGGTGGAGATTCCACCAAAACAGTCGGTATCGAGTTTCATGGGATACTTAAAGGGAAAGAGCAGTACGATGCTGTACGAACAGTTTGGAGAACTGAAATACAAATATGGGAGCCGAGAGTTCTGGTGCAGTCCACTGTGCATCCGTTAAAGAATGATCGAGCATAGGCGGTAAATCCTTTGTCAATGCGGCATACGAATTCCCTTTACGTATGCTGTCGAGGGGGTAGATACCATAATCGGCCCCGACACCGCCGTTGCCAAGTTCCGTCAGATAGCGCACAAACGGTACAGGGAGTGCCACACACATATCTTGTTCAAAATTCTATATTTGTTTCATTACTGTATCTGGTTCAAACCTGCTTCTCCCATTCGGATTATTAAGCATCACTCAGCAACAGCTCTCCCGGTGGATTTTTGCCCTTTTCTTTGCTTATGGCAACCCAATTTTGACCGCCCAGGTTTTCGCCCGGGTGGTCTTTTTTCACGGACTCATAGACCGCTCCTCAAGCCACCCCTCTTAGGGGTGGTCTTGACTTATGGATACAGGCGGTTTCCTATGTTGGTCAGATGTTCCCACCCGTCTGTTTTCCATGCCCAAATGGAAATCCGGCGAAAATACAAAGTTGTCACTTTCCGTTCAGCTGGTTGTGAATAGACAACGGAAGCGCTTTTTTGCATTGTAGTCAACTTTGTTTGTATGCTATGCTGATGTCAGGCCAAACAGAAAGCACGTTTTTAGATACTCTGATAAATACGGATACGGAGGGGTTACAATATGGTAGGCAACCGCAACTCGGTTTATCCCGATTTGCCTCTGGTGCAGGATGGCGTGGCATGCGCCGCGCTGGTCCTGGCGGAAAATCCTACGGAAAAAGCACGACTGGCGGCAACGGATCTGTGCGACACGATCGAAAAGATGAGTGGCGCACATCTACCTCTCATCAGCGCCGGGACCGCATTCGAAGGGACGCGGATCCTGGTGGGCGAGTCCCGGGAAACCGTCGCGCTGGGGTATCCTGCGCCGCACGGATACCCGGAGAACGAGCGGGTGATTCTCTGCCGGAAGGAAAACTGCCTGATCGTGCTTGGCAACGACGACGGCGTTTTCACCGGCACGCAGTTTGCGGCCACCATGCTGCTGGAAAGGCTTGGCTGCGGCTGGTACGGTCTCAAAGAGCTGTGGCAGGTGATTCCGCAGAAAAAGACACTTTCCGTGGGTTATCTGAACATTAATCAGACGCCGCGCTTTACCTATCGGCAGACTCATGTGTCCCGCCGGAACCGTGACCTGGCGTTGCGATGGTATATGGGCGGATGTGACAAACAGATTGATCACGCGTATTTTCGCCTGTTCCCGCGGGAACAGTATTTTGAGGCCCATCCCGAATGGTATTGTCTGGTGGACGGGAAGCGGAACCCCTATGTCGAGTGGTGGCAGATGTGCTACTCCAATCCGGAAGTGGTGCAGGAAACCATTCGGAAGATTGACACGTATTTCCTGGAAAACCCCTCCTGCACACAGGCCGCGCTTTCCGCCAACGACGGTTATTTCGAAGGCTTCTGCGAGTGTGAGGAATGCCGCAAGTTGGGGACGCCGGGGGAAACGATGGTCTGGTTTGTCAATCAGGTTGCTCAGGGACTGGAAGACCGGCACCCAGATAAACAACTCATGTTCTTCATCTATTTTCCCACTTACGACCCTCCCCGGCGGAAAATGCCCCTACACAAAAACGTGACGCTCATGTTCTGTAAGGAATCCTGTATGTTTCACGCCGTGGACAACGGGCCGGATTGCGGCTACCACATCCGTTATGAATACGATTTTGGCCACACCTATTACACCCTTCCGTTTTTGGAGAATGCGCGGAAATGGATCGAGATGACAGACTGCCGTCATACGGCGGTGTGGGACTGGTATTGTCCGGCCGCAGCCAATCCCGTCTGGAAGGATCTGCCCTGGGTGCAGGGGGACGTGGCGACCCGGAACCAGCTCTGCTTTGAGCGGGATCTGGGAGCGGAATATATTTATTACGATCAGGGGCCGGTAGAGGCCTTTCATGACACCGAGACAAGCTATCCCTTGCGCTGGCCTCTCTGGTATGTAGCGGCCAGGGGAATGTGGGACGGTCGGCAGACCGCCTCGCAGATATTGATGGATGCTTGTAAAAAGCTGTTCGGCTCAGCGGCAGACGCGATGTTCGCCTATTACAGCTGCCTGGCGGATGTCAGCCAGGACTGCCACGCCAAAGGTCTCGCTTGGCATATGCCGGAGCCGTACGAGTTGTACACGCCGGAGGCAATATGCCGGATCGACCGGACGTTGTCTGCCGTGGAGGCACTGCTCCCGCAGTTGAGCGGAGACGAACGGCGGCGGACGGAGAATCAGCTGGCACTGTGGCGGCGCGCCAAAGAGGTAATCGCCGACTATCACACCGATTACCCCGATGAAAGCAGTCGACAGGAGAAACCTGACGGCGGAGGGAGTTCTGCATCATGACAACGCTGTCCTTTGAGGAGATTCTTCTCCGCTCCGCACATTTGGGCGGGGAAAGCGTTCTGCCTTCGATTCTCCCGGTCATCAACGTACAGACCGAAAAAAAGGCCCGCTTGGATGAGGAAGACGAAATCTTCTTTGACATCGGAAAAATCCGCAGCATTTTCCCGTACAACCAGCAGGATCGGTATGACAGGGCTCTGGAGCCGCGTCGGTTTCGCGCCGCCGTGCTGGAAAACGAATATCTGAAGGCCACCTTTCTTCCCGAGCTTGGCGGCCGGCTCTGGTCCCTGTTCGACAAAAAGGCGGGGAAAGAACTCCTGTATGTAAACGATGGAATCCGATACTGCAATCTTGCGCTCCGGAACGCTTGGTTCAGCGGCGGTGTGGAATGGAATATCGGCATGATCGGACATAGTCCGTTCACCTGTGCGCCACTGTTCACCGCGCGGCTGGAGGACGAAACCGGCTGCCCGATCCTGCGGATGTATGAGTACGAACGACTGCGCGGAGTGCCCTATCAAATGGACTTCAGCCTGCCGGAAGGTTCGCCCCTGCTGATCTGCCGGATGCGAATCGTCAACCCGCACGACAAAACCATCCCCATGTACTGGTGGAGCAACATCGCCGTGCCGGAAAGCCCCGACCGGCGGGTGATCGTCCCGGCGGAGAATGCTTACTACAGCTACTGGGACGTGGTCGCCAAAACGCCGATTCCTCTGCGGGGCGGCCGGAATGTGACCTATCCGGTGAATACAGAATGCTCCATGGACTATTTTTACCGCATTCCGGAAGGGCAACGGCCCTATATCGCCTATCTGGATAAAAACGGCTACGGCCTGATCCAGACTTCCACCCGACGGCTGAAGGGCCGGAAGCTCTTTGTCTGGGGGCAGGGAGAGGGCGGACACACTTGGCAGCGGTTCCTGACCGACCGCGCAGGCGATTACGCCGAAATTCAGGCCGGACTGGGCCGCACGCAGTACGAATGTATCCCGATGCCGCCGGGCTGCGCCTGGGAATGGGTGGAAGGCTACGGTGCAATGAGCGCGGCGCCCCAAAAGGTGCACGGCGACTGGGACAAGGCTTGCGCAGAAGTGGAAACCCGGCTAGAACAGACGATGAGCGAGCAGATGCTGGAAACATATCTGGATGCTCCGCGCGCAGGGTACGTCCTGCGGAAAGGCGAACTGGTGCAGAAGGGTTCGGGCTTCGGTGCGCTGGAAAACCGGCGCCGGCAACTAGCAGGCGAACCCCTGCTCCCAGAGCACCTGGATTTCGATGAGCCGGGCGAGGCGCAGGCCCCCTGGGTCGTTCTGCTGGAGACCGGACGGTTTCCAACAGCTGACCCGGAAAAAGCGCCGACCTCCTACCAATCCCACGAAGCTTGGCTCCGTCCGGTTCGGGAAGCCCGCGAAAGAGACGAGGGCAACTGGCTGGCCCATTACATGGAGGGACTGCTGTATTTATGCCGGGAGGAGTACCCGCAGGCAGAAGCCTGCTTCCAGCGTTCCGAAGCGCTGCAGCCGACCTGCTGGGGTGCCTATGCGATGGCCTCGTGTCGGTATGCTCAGGGTGATATCCCGTCGGGCGTGTCCTGGATTCTGCGTGCGATGGACCTCAAGCCGGGGGACCTGTCTCTGGCACGGGACGGATTCCGTCTGCTACAGGAGGACGAGCAATACGCGCAGATTGTCGAACGATACGGGATGCTTCCTCCGACCCTGCGGGAAGATGGAAAGCTGAAATTCTATCTTGCCGGCGCACTGGCTCATCAAGGTAAACTGGAGGAGGCGGAACGGATTCTGTATGAGAACGGCGGCCTGGTGGTGCCGGTGATCCGCGAAGGCGAGCTGTCGCTGACCTCACTGTGGTATTACATCGAAGAGCAGAAATGCCTGCGCCGCGGAGAGACCTTTGACGAGACGATGCAGCCGCCGCCCGCGCTGGATTTCCGCATGGGAAGCGAGGCAGAGCCGCCGAAAGCCTAGGAACGCTTGGGAAAGCCTTGGAAAGGCGGAAACGTCCGCCGGAACGCATCGCCCGACAGCCTTCCTTCCGACGATGTGTAAAGCCGAAGGCAGCCCCAACGCGCCGTGAGAAATGGGGGAGTCGCGCTTGCTCCGCGGGCTGAAATTTCACTTTGATAACGAATATATAGGCGAACCAGTCTCCTACGGCCCGGTACTGCTCTGGCAGATCGGCGATATCGGTTGTGATCCGGGCTATGTGGTAAAGGATCATCAGCAGTACTGTTATGAAATCACCTGTGTTGTGGGCGGGCGGGGGCACATTGCCGGAAGAGACGGCGAGAATCCCATCCGCAAGGGCCAGCTTTTTCTCAACCGGCCGAAGGAAATCCACCGGATCCGCTCGGATATGATGGATCCAATCCGTTATTTCTATCTGGGCTTTGATTTTGACCGGACTTATCTGGACTCCACCTGGAAAACGGTGAAAAGAGCTTTTGATGAGTGCGCTCGCCCCCTGGCGGACGACATCTTTGAGATCAACGCCGTCTTTTCCAGTGTCTTCGACGAAATGATGGGGAAGGACGCCGCGACAAAGGAAATCATCCGCTGCCGGATTTACGAGATCCTTCTGCTGGCTTATCGCGCCTTTATCCAGAAGAAGCCACAGCGATATCTACCTGGGTCCGATTCGAACCGACACAGCCAGCTGGTGTATTCCGTCATTAACTACATCGATGCCAACGTGTGTGCGATCGATTACCTGCAGGATATCGGCAATCAGGTCGGCTACAGCTACACTTATATTTCCCGCTTGTTTACCAAGGTGACCGGAAAGTCGTTGCAAACCTATTACAACGAAAAGCGGTTTGACAAGGCGGTGAGCTTCCTGAAGATGGGAATGCCAAGCAAAGAGATCGCCGTGCTCCTGAAATACAAAACCCTTAGTAGCTTCAGCAAAGCTTTCAGCAATTATTTCGGAATGTCTCCCTCTGAATATCGAAAAAAGCTGCAGCAGGAGGAAGAACCGGAACCACCAGAACCGCAGGAAGGACGGTAAGCGCCGCCCGGACCGACCGGGAAAAGAGAAACAGGAAATCCGCCGTTGGCGGAAGAAACGAGGCAATTATGAGGATTATTGGTATTCATTGCGGAAGGCTGGAAATCCGGGGGCTGGCATGCAGCCACAGCGGTCGGATACTGAACGCTGCGCGCATCGCGGTGGAGGCGGAGGGCGGCGCCCTTTCCTATATGCAGAATATCCGCTCAGTTGCCAATACGCTGGCTCAAGCGAACACGGGCGTCTGTGCTGTGGGTATCGTATGTCCTGGCCGGATCGATCCGCACAGCGGGCTGATATCCTGCACGACGATCCCCGGGTTTGTGGGGACCGATCTGCGGGATGTGGTGAAGGGCCTGCTGAACGTGCCGGTTTATGAGGAAAACAGCACGGCCGCTTCCCTGCTCGGCGAGCACTGGCTGGGCGCCGCCAAAGACGGAAAAAAGACCGTGCTACTCAAGCTGGGCATGGAAACGGAGGCGGCCGTGTTTGCCCAACAGAAAATCCAGGGCGTGTACTACGCAGACGAGTGGGGAATCAAAAAGGAAGGGCTGTCCCTGCCGGCCTTTTCCAGCGCGCTGGAGGAGGCTTTCGGACGGAGCGCCTGCTTTGAGGAGTATGAGGACCGTTTCCGTCGGGGCGATCCCCGGATCAGCGCAGTGCTCCGGAGCTTTTCCGCCGACCTGGCGGATCTGGTGAAAATCATCGCGCACAGGGAAAACCCCGACCGGATCCTGATCGGCGGCGATCTCACCGTGTGGTTCCAATCCTTTTTCCCCTTTTTGGAGCAGGAGCTGCAGGCGCGCCGCCTGTCCCTCGTGATTGAAACGGGACAGCTGGGAACGAATGCCGGCTGCTTGGGTGCCGTCCGCATTTGCCTGGACCGGAGTCCGGATCGGAAAGAGCCGGTCGCAGGACCTGTATCGGCTTGGAAATAGGCCCATGGCTTCGGACAATGGAACACAAATGATCGGATCAGGAAAGGAGAGCGACACTATGCGGCGGAAGTTCTTGACCGGACTTTGCGCGTTTGCCTTGCTTCTCGCCACATTCCCCGTAGCCGTGCGGGCAGATGCGTCAGAAGAAAGCGCGGGCATAGGAAGCCGTGCCGACGGCTTTTCCGCCTATTGGGGAGAGATCGCCGGCCGGCCGGTGGCTTCTATCCCTCTGGTTCTGGCGGCGGCGGACGCGGTGCTGTCCCCGACCGCCGCGCCGGAGGAGGGTGCTGTCTCCCTGGACGAAGACACCAGCATGGAATGGTCCTTTTCGGTGGAAACCGGGGCGGTATATGAGCTGGTGCTTTCCTATGCCGCCATTTCGGAAAACGGCCGTCCCCCGCAGATCCGCATCGAGCTGGACGGGGCCGTGCCATATACCGAAATCACCGATTACGAGTTGAGCCTGGTTTATCAGGACGCCGGCCCCATCGAGCAAAACAGCAAGGGAGACGACCGGATTCCCGAACAGCGGGAGGTGGAACGCTGGCAGGAACGTCGGCTGCCGGACACCTCCGGGCTGACTGGACGACCGTTCAGTCTCTGTCTGGAGGAGGGTGAACACACTCTCCGGCTCACCTGCACCCGCGGTACGGTTCGGGTGCGCTCCCTGACGTTGGCGGTTCCCGAAACGGTAAAACCTGACAACGAAGCACGCTGGAAATACGAACAGGATGGCTTGCAGGAGATTGACGGTTTCTACCAGGTGATCCAGGCGGAAGCAGCCTGGGAGAAGTCGGACTCCACTCTCTATCCGACCTATGACCGCACCAGTCCCGCAACCGAGCCTTACGACGCCGTGCGAATCCGGCGGAACACCATCGGCAAGGGGACATGGAGCGAACCGGGGATGTGGATCTCCTACCGCATTACGGATGTTCCTGCGGACGGCCTGTATTATCTGACGATTAAATACCGGCAGGCGGAAGCTATCGGCGTGGCATCCTACCGGGATATTTACATAAACGGAGAGATCCCGAGTGCCGCCTTTCAGAATGTAGCCTTCCCCTACGGCGTGGGCTGGGAACGGCAGACGATTTCGGACGGAGACGGCGTTCCCCTGCCGGTCTATCTGCAGGAAGGGGAAAACGAATTGCGGATGGAGGTAAGCCTGGGGCCTGCTGCGGATGCCATGCGGATGGTGGACGAATCGGTGTATGCCCTCAACCAGCTGTATACCCAGATTGTGATGATCACCGGCACCTCGCCGGATCCCTACCGGGATTATTACCTGGATCAGGAGATCCCTGGCCTGCTGGAGGATTTTCAGGCCCAGGCCGACCTGCTGTATGCCGTTTGCGCCGAGCTGGAACAATGGGAAGGCGAGACGGCGGGCCAAAATGAGGACATCCTAGGAATGGCTCGCCGTCTGGAAAGCATGATTGATGACCCTCGCTCCATTCCCGACCGGATATCCAGTTTTCGGGAGGGGATCAGCGCGCTTTCCACCTGGCTGTACGACCGCGCCAGCCAGCCGCTGGAGATGGACTATCTGATCGTTCACTCTCCAGACAGCGAGCTGCCTTCGCCTCGTGCCGGTCTCTGGAAACAGATCGTGCATTTCTTTCGTACCTTTTTTGCATCCTTTGTGGAGGACTACAACACGGTAGGAGGCACATCTTCCGGGGAAAGCATCAAGGTCTGGGCTAACATCGGACGGGATCAGATACAGGTCATCAAAGATTTGGTGAACGATTCGTTCACCCCGGAAACCGGGGTTTCGGTAAATCTCAGCATCGTTCAATCAGGTTTTATTGAGGCAGCCCTTGCCGGGCGTGGGCCGGATGTGGCAATCGGTATGGCGCGAGGTCAGCCCGTGAACCTGGCTTGCCGCAACGCCCTGCTCGATTTCGATTCCTACCAGGGATTCGAAGAGATGAGCGACCGGTTTGCCGAAACGGCGCTCGTACCGTATCAGTACCAGGGCAAAACCTACGCTATCCCCTGCACTCAGACATTTTATATGCTCTTTTATCGCAAGGATATTCTGACGCAGCTGGGGGTGGAACCGCCGGAGACCTGGGACGAATTGATGGAAATCGTCCCCCGGCTGCAGCGAAGTCATATGACGATCGGACTGCCTTACGCCGTCATTTCGGCGGCAGCGGCGGTGGATAACGGACTGGGAGCCAAGGACCTCTTCGCCACCCTCCTTCTTCAAAACGGTGGAACTTTTTACAACGAGGACTATACGGTGACCGCGCTGGATTCCGAAGCGGCGGTGTCCGCTTTCCGTCAGTGGTGCGATTTTTATACAAAGTACGGTTTTGATCTGGTGTATGACTTTTACACCCGCTTTTCCACCGGCGAAATGCCGATCGGGATCGCCTCTTATGAGATGTTTAACACCTTGAGTGTCGCTGCCAAGGAGATTCAGGGGTTGTGGGGGATGGCACCGATACCGGGAACGGTCCAGCCGGACGGCTCGATTAGCACTCAGGAAGCCGGCGCTGGCACTGCCGCCGTGATCTTCAAAAAAACCGATTCTCCGGAAAGCTGCTATCGGTTCGTGGACTGGTGGACGAGCGACGAGACCCAGAACCGCTTCTGCACGTCGGTGGAGAACATTCTGGGACCGGGTGGCCGGTATGCCACCGCCAATCTGGATGCCTTTTCCCGGCAGCCGTGGACCGAGGAAGAGCTGGCCATGCTTTCCGCCCAGCGAAACCATGTGGTGGAACTTCCAGAAATCCCCGGCAGCTACTACGTTTCCCGCAGTATCGACAACGCCTTCCGGGCGGTGCTGTACGATGGCAAAAATCCCCGGGAGGTCTTTGAAAGGGAAAACCGAAACATCAACCAGGAAATCGCCCGCAAGCGACGGGAGCTGGGACTGAGCAACTGAGGGGGGAGATTATGCCACGAAAAAAACATCAGGCTGCCGGGTCCGCGCACCGACTTTCCGCCTGGGAACAGATCCGGCAAAGCCGGGACAGCTACCTGCTGATAGCCCCCTTCATGCTACTGTTTGTGTTTCTGACCGTGATCCCCATCCTCTCCGCCGTCGGCCTAAGCTTCACAAGCTTCAACATGCTGGAGACACCGCGCTTTGTCGGCTGGCAGAACTATCAGCGGATGCTGCTGGGCGATCCGATCTTTTACACCGTAGTAAAGAACACGCTGCTGTTCGCCTTTCTGACCGGTCCGATCAGCTATGTGCTTTCCTTTCTCTTTGCCTGGCTGATCAACGAGACCGGCAGGCTGCTGCGCACAATCCTGACGGCGGTGTTTTATATGCCGGTTCTTGCCGGAAACATCTATTTCGTCTGGGCGTTCCTGCTTTCAGGCGACAGCTACGGCGTGATTAACGGCCTGCTGCTCCAGCTGAATCTGATCCAGGAGCCGATCGGCTGGCTAGTAGACCAGAACTACATCATGGGATCCCTGATGGTTGTCCAGCTCTGGATGAGCCTGGGCACCGGATTCCTCGCCTTTATTGCCGGTTTCCAAAGTATGGACCGAAGTCTCTTTGAAGCCGGGGCAATCGACGGCATCCATAACCGCTGGCAGGAGCTTTGGTACATTACCCTCCCCTCCATGTCCTCCCAACTGCTTTTCAGCGCAGTGATGCAGATTGGCGCCTCCTTTGGCGTGAGCACGGTCATCACTACCCTGGTGGGTTTCCCCACATCGCAGTACAGCGCAGACACCGTCGTAACCTATATCATGGATGTCGGCACCACCCGGTTTGAAATGGGCTATGCTTGCACCATTGCCGTTTTCCTGTTTGTACTGATGTTTTTATCCAATTTCGTCATTTCCAGTCTGCTGAGAAAATTCCAGACAGAGTGAGAGGAAGGAGACGTGTCCATGAAAACCCGCACCGGCCGATCCGTCGGCGGCAATATCCTGATGTTTTTATTTCTGGCACTCTTCGGCCTTTTTTTCCTTCTGCCGGGCTTGTATGCCGCCATTACCGCCTTTAAGCCGGCGAATGAAATCCTGGTTTTTCCGCCCCGTCTTTTTGTCCGCCGCCCCACGTTCAGCAATTTTATCTGGTTGAGCAACCTTATGACGGATTTCTGGGTGCCATTGTCCCGCTACCTGTTCAACAGCATCTTTCTCACCCTGGTCGGGACGGTAGGGCATATCCTGCTGGCCAGCATGGCCGCTTATCCCATGGCCAAGCACCGTTTCTTCGGGCAGAAGGTCATCTCGCAGACAATCGTGCTGTCCCTGCTGTTCACTGCCTCGGTGACGTATATTCCCCAGTATATCATATTGAGCGTCAGCCACATGATCGACACTTACTGGGCGGTGATCCTTCCCGCCTTCCAGAGCTCGCTCGGGCTGTATCTGATGATGAATTTCATGAATAAAATCCCGGATGAGATGCTGGAGGCCGCCCGTATCGACGGCGCCAAGGAGATCCGGATATTCTGGAGCATCGTGATGCCGAACGTCCGCCCCGCCTGGCTGACGCTGATGATCTTTTCTTTCCAGAGTCTCTGGAACAGCAACGGCGGAGGTTTTATCTACAACGAATCGCTCAAGCCGCTGCCCGCCGTGATGGCTACCATAGCGGCCGGAGGGGTGGTACGGACTGGGGCCACCGCCGCCTCGGCCCTGCTGCTGATGATTCCCCCGATCCTGCTGTTCCTCTGTTCGCAGAGCCGGGTAATCGAGACCATGAGCACCTCCGGACTGAAGTGAGACGGAAAAACGACAAAAAGGAGGCGGGAAAGCGAATGTCCATAAGAATACCCGGCCGGCGGAGCCGGCATATCGCCGCAACGCTCCTGCTGGGCGCGGCTTTCTCATTAAACGCGGCGGCCCTGACGGAGGAAGCGCCGTATTTCAGCTATCGGTACGATCCCTGGGATACCGCCGTGGAAACCGCGCAGAGCTATCTGCCGGATCGGGTAATTGTCGGGGAAAACCTGGGCTGCGGCACCCTGTCCCTCCCCACCGACCTGGCGGTAACCTCCGACGGACGGATATGGATTCTGGACGCCGGCAACAACCGGGTGCTGGTGCTGGAAGAGGACATGGCCCTGGAAACGGAGCTGACACCGGTCGATTCACAGGGCGAGCGGATATCTCTGCAGGAACCGGCAGGCCTGTTCGTTAGTGAAAAATTCGAACAGATTCTGATCGCGGACAAAAAGGCTGGCGTTCTCGTCTTCGACCTGTCTCTGCGGTTGATCCGAACTCTGGGACAGCCGGACAGCCGGATCCTGCCGGAGGATTTCCTTTTCTCGCCGGTAAACGCCGTCGTGGACTCGTCGGGAATCATCTATGTCATTTCCGCTAACTGTTACCAGGGAGCGCTGCTTTACGATGAGGAAGGTCAGTTTCTAGGCTTTTACGGCAGTGAAAGGGTCACGCTCACCCTGCAGACCCTGTTCAATCAGTTTTGGAAAAATATTCTCACCGAAAACCAGGCGGCCCGGATGAGACGAAGCGTGCCGGCCGAATTCGTCAATTTCTGTCTGGGCGACGGCGATTTTATTTACACCATCCGGCGGGGAAACGACGTGCAGTCCGGGCAGGTAAAAAAACTCAATGCCCAGGGAACCAATATCCTGCCGGAAAAGGTATTCGGGGATATCGGGGTAACCCTTCAGCTGGCGGACATCACCGTGGACTCGGACGGCTTCATCACCATTCTGGACAGCGGAAGCGGACGGCTTCTGCAGTACGACGAAGAGGGAAACCTGCTGTATGCCTTCGGGGGAAAAGGCTCTCAGAAGGGACTGGCCATGGACCCGGTGGCCGTCCAGGCACTGGGTGAAAAGCTGCTGCTGCTAGATAATCAGACCGGCCAGCTCATCGTCTTCCAACCGACGGATTTTGCCAAAAACATCCGCGACGCCACGCTCCTGTGCGCGGACGGCAAATATCAGGAGGCAATGGAACCCTGGCAGTCCGTGCTGCGGCAGGACAGTTCGTACGCCCTCGCCAACCGCGGGCTGGGCAAAGCGTACGAAGGTATGGAGCAGTATGAGACCGCCGCCGCCTACTATCGGAAGTCCTATGAGCGGGAGCTGTATTCGGAGGCGTTCAGCGAATATCGCAACGCCCAGCTTCAGGAACACTTCGGGCTGTTTATGGCAGGTCTCGCGCTGCTGGTGGCAATCCCCATCGGGATTCTACTTTATCGTCGCCGACACCGGAAGAGCCTTTATGATCAACGGATCGGCCGGTTCCAGTACCCTCTTTACTGTATGTTTCACCCCTTTGCGGGGTTCGCGGACTTGAAGGAGCGCCGACAGGATTCGCTGCCGGCGGCCGGCGTAATTCTTCTTCTGCTCGCTGTGGTCTCTATCCTGCAGCAGCAGCTCACCGGTTTCGCCTTCAGCGAGACCCGGCCAAATTCCTTCCATCTCCTGTATACGCTGGTCTCCTCCCTGGGCGTGTTTTTCGCGTTCGTCGTCTGCAACTGGAGTATCACCACCATTATGGACGGCAAGGGAACGCTCCGGGAAATCACCAATTACAGCGCCTATGCTCTGCTTCCCTATATCCTAGGGACGGTGGTGATCATCCTCCTGAGCAATCTGCTTACCACGGAGGAAGCTATGTTTTTGCGGATGGCGCAGTGGATTGTCTATGCCTGGACCGGGATCAGCCTGCTGACGGCGCTCAAGGAGGTCCATATGTATTCGCTGGGCCGGACCATCTGGACGGCGGTACTCACCGTGCTCGGCATGGTGATCATTCTGATCGTCTGCGCAATCTGTTACACCATCCTGTCGCAACTGGCAGAATTCGTCGGCAGCGTCATCACGGAGCTTCGAATGCGATAAAGGAGGGCAAGCGGTGAAAAAAAGACGGATGCATTGGAAACGGAACGCCGCGCTGCTGCTGGCGTTCCTGCTGGCCGGCGGGGCCGCCGGGCTTTTTACGCAGGCGGAAGAGCCATCCGCCCTCTCCATCCCCCCGATAGGGGAGGCGATGCCCACCGTATCGGGATACCAGCCAGCGGCGGAAAACGGCCGTCTCTCCCTGGCGGTGGACACGGCAGAAGGGCGCATCTTGGTCACGGACGGCAGTGTCGACTGGACCAGCACGCCCGCGGGGTACGACGAAGACCCGCTGGCCAGAGGCGGAACCAAGATCGCAATGGAATCTCTGCTACAGGTTGAGTATGCCGATAGGCTGGGAAATGTGAGCACGGTAAACGGACAGGCGGCCTCGGTAAATCAGGGGGGGCTCTCCTGCCAAAAGATCGAGGACGGCGTGCTTCTGATTTTCCGCTTTCCCAAAGAGGGTTTCACCATCCCGGTGGAAATCACGCTGGAGGGCGACGCGCTGGATGTGTCCGTCCAGCTGGATGGCGTGGAGGAGACAAATGAATCCTATCAGTTGACATCAATCTCCCTCCTGCCCTATTTCGGTGCAGCGCCGACTGACGCCGACGGATACCTCTTCGTCCCCGATGGGAGCGGCGCACTGATCGAATGGAAGAAAGCCGACGCAACGGCAACCGATTACCGGCAGTATGTGTACGGCCGGGAACCGACGACCACGAAAATGCAGATTGACGCCTTGGAGGAAACCGCCTATCTGCCGGTTTTCGGACTGAAAAACGGGGAGACGGCCATGCTGGGCGTCATCACCGAAGGCGCTGGGCGGGCAGCCGTCAACGCTTCGGTCAACGGAAAGAAATGTAGCTACAGCAATGTCTTTGCGCAGTTCCTGTACCGGGATTCTGAGATGGTTACCATCACTCAGAAAAACCAGACCGTCCGCGTGCTGGAACAGACGCCGCCGGATGCAGAGCGGTTCAGCGTTCGGTACCTTTTCCTGCAGGGAGAGGAGGCGAATTATGTCGGCATGGCGCATCGCTATAGCGAGTGGCTGATGCGCGACCAGCCGGAAAAGCAGGCCGGAGGGACGATGCCCCTGTATATGGAACTGCCCGGCGGCGTGATGACACAGCAAAGCTTCCTTGGCTTTCCGGTGGACCGCGTGACGGCGCTGACCACTTACAAGGATGTGGAAACAATCACCGCCCGCCTGCGGGAAATGGGCGTGAAAGAAATGACTATCCATTACCGGTGGTGGAACAAGGACGGCGACGGAGCTGCCATCCCCACTGATGTCCAGCCGGAAGGGCAACTCGGCGGCAGGGCGGCGTTCCGGCGCACCCTCTCCGCGCTGCAGGATGCCGGTATTCCCCTTTATCTAGATTTCAATTTCACCGATCTTGTCAAGGATCGCTGGGGCTTCCGGCGCACGGCAGATTCGGCAGCGTCGGTGAGGAAAAACCCATCCCTCCAGTTTTCCTATACTCTTCAGGACCATCAGGCGATCACCACCGAATCCTACACCCTTCTGCGTCTGACCGGCATCCGGAAGGCCGCGGACAAAGTGATTGCAGCGGCCGAGGATGAAGCGTTCACCGGCTTTGCCCCCGTAACGCTCGGTCAGAAGCTCTATTCCGATTTCAGCGGAAAATCCGTCAGGAGGGATACCGCGGACCGGGAATGGGCGGCTGTTCTGGAGTCTCTGCAGCAGGCGAAGGGAAAGCTGCTTCTGTCCGCCGCCTGCGGATACGCCCTTCCCTATGCGGATGTGGTCACGGATACGCCGCTGTATACCAGCGGATATTCCATCGAGACGGCCGGCGTGCCGTTTTACCAGATCGCCCTGCATGAGTATGTGGACATGAGTACCCCCAGCCTGAATCAGATGAGTGAACCGCGGCGGGGGCTGCTTCAAGCCCTTGAAACTGGGATCGGGATAAAGTTTCAGTTCCTTTACCGCCTGTCGGAGGAAGCGCTGAATGCCGGCGACGTCTCCCTGCTTGGCTCCCTGTTCGACGACTGGGTCGAAGAGGCCATCGCCCTGTACCAGGAAGCCGGACCGATCCTGTTGCGTGTTGCCGGTTGCCAGATTGTCTCGCATACGCTTCTGACCGAAGAGGTACGGGAAACGGTGTTCGACAACGGGGTGAAAATCTACGTCAATTACGGAGGCACCGATTATGCGAACGGATCGGTCGCCGTCGAGGCCGGAGGCTATGCAGTGATATGAAATCAAGAATACGGCCCGCGGCAAGCGGGCAAAAAGCCGCCCGGCGGTCCCTCTTCGGAAGCCGGATCCAGCGGCGGCGGGCGATACACGGGCTTCTATTCATCCTTCCCTGGCTGATCGGCGTCATTTTCTTTTTTCTGGTTCCCATGGTACAGTCGGCGGCCTATGCCTTCTGCAAGGTGACGCTGACCGCACAGGGCGACCAGTTCCGACCGGTGGGTTTTTCCAATTTCCTGTACTTGTTCACGCAGGACCCAAATTTTATTACCAATCTATCGTCCTCTGTGCTGAACGTGTTGTATCAGGTGCCGGTCATCGTCATCTTCAGCCTGTTAAGCGCCATGCTGCTGCGCAGGCCCTTCCCGGGACGGACGCTGGTGCGCGCTATCTTCTTCTTTCCGGTAATCATCGCCTCCGGCGTGGTTATCACCATCCTCAAGGAACAGGTGATGATGAATGCCGCGGTTTCTGGAGAGCAGGAGGCCTATATGTTCGCCGCTCCCTCCTTTTCCTACTTTGTCGAACAGCTGCATTTCCCGCAAAGTCTCGCCGATCTGGTGGAACGGGTGATCAACGGCTTTTTCGATATTCTGTGGAAATCCGGCGTGCAGATCATTCTGCTTCTGGCGGCCGTCAACCATATCGGTGCCAGTGCCTATGAAGCGGCCGATATCGAAGGAGCATCCGCCTGGGAAAAGTTGTGGAAGATCACCTTTCCCATGATCGCGCCGACCGTGCTGGTCGTGCTGATCTATTCCATTATTGACTCCTTCACCGATTACGGGAATCGGATCATGCGGATGATCAGCGAATATTTTTCGTTGGGCCAATACGAATACAGCGCCACGCTGGGACTCGTCTATTTTGTGATTGTTCTTCTGCTGGTAGGGCTGGTGAATGTCCTGGCCGGCCGGCGCGTCCAGTACGCGGTCGAATAAATAACCGAACGTCTTGTTCGGCCCGGCGGTTTCAAACTGTTTTCTGTGGTTTGATTTTCATATATCACACAGTGAAAGGAAGGATTCTCATGGTAAGGAAAACAAGGCTTCGAAAATGGGCGGCAGTGCTCCTGCTGTTGAGCATGCTGATCTCCTGCTTTGGCGGTTTTTCCGCCTCGGCTGCGACCACCAAGGAGATTACGCTGACCACCAACAGCGACATCAACCCCTTTCTCCGGATCCCTCTGTATGCCCAGACATTCAGTTCCGGCGGGCCGTTTACCGTGCGCTGCGAAATGAAGGTCGACAGCTTCACCCGCACCAAATCGGACGGGAACCTATTCGTTAACATCACGGACGGACGGGACTCCTCGCAGATGGTGGTCTGGATGAACACCTGGACGCGCAAAACGAATGGCTGGGTAGAGATGACCGACAGCAACGGCCAATACATTACCTTTGAAAACATTAACAAGGTACTGATTAGCGGGGTGTTGGAGGATTTCGGTCTCCTGCAGTTCGGCGCCTATTATGGGGATGCGGTCGTCCATTACCGGAATTTCCGGATTCTGAACGCCGCCGGCAATGTGGTGTACTCCTGGGATGATGACAGCAGCCTGGAAGTCGGCAACGACGTGCGTGATATGAGTACCAACACGCTGTATGCGGAAACCTTTGGGGACGGCAGCGCCGAATATATGCTCGAGGAAAGCGGAACGGGGGAGGAGACAACAACCACACCTACACCCACACCCACGACCACGGCCGCTCCGATTACCACACCGCCCTCTGATGGGTCCACCGACCAGACGGATCCAACGTCCTCCCAAGTTCCGGATCCAGATACCACGACCACGGTAGAACACGACGAAACAACGACCGGCGGGGAGGGCGAAACCACCACCCCCTCCTCCTCGGAATCCACCGCTTCTTCTCCCACTGAAACGGATCCCGTAACCGGCCCGACTACGTCGGATCCGCCGTCCCAGTCGGGCGGCCTGGGCGCCGGGGCTATCGCCGGTATTGTGATCGGCGCGATTGTGATCCTAGCCGGCGGCACTTTCGGGGTGCTCTATGCACTGAAGAAGCTGCCCTGGATGAAAAAGAACGGCGGCGAGCCGCCGGCTCCGACGGATGGACCTGACGGGAAATAAACCTGCTTCCCTCTTTTCCAAGGCCCCAATGACAAGTAGTCCTGTCAAATAAAACAGTAAGGAGTGTTAGGAATGAAATGGCTTCGCATGAAACGTACCCTGGCGATTCTCTCATCGGTAGCCCTTCTGGGCGGCTTTACGGCCTTTTCCGCCGCTGCGGAAGAACCGGAAGTGTACACCCCGAACCGGGCCTTCGTCATCGAGAATGAGTCGGCCTCCACCGTTGCCCTGAGAATGACGGCTCTGCCGAACCAGCTGGGTGCGGACGAGGAACCCAACGGCCCTTATCACCTTTGGGCCCGCATGAACATCGACGGCCTGGATGCCATCAACGACAGCCAGGAGACCAGCATCTCCCTGCAGGCGAAATACGGCTATTACCCCGCCGGCAGCATGGATATGGAGTATCGGACGGTAGAGCTGTGCTCCTGGACCGCAGACACCGACGGCTGGGTGGATATGACCCTGCCGGACGGCCCCCACCTGACGCTGGAAGCCCTTGATCCCCTCCAGGCTGATGACGCGAACTGTGATGTAACGGTAGAATTCGCCATGACCAATGCGAAGGGTACCTTCCAGATCGCGGATCTCGTGATCGCGGACAAGACCGATACGATCGTGTATTCCCTGGCCAACGATCCCTGCTTCTCCGGCATCACCGATTTCTCCCGTAAGCAGAGCAGCGAGCCGAGCTTTATGTGGTCACCGGTCATCAGCGGCGGCGACGCCTCTATCGGGGTTGAGACCGCTGCGGTGTCCACCTACGTCCCCAACTATGTGCTTACGCTGGACGTCCCGGCCAACGAAGAAGGGGAATCCACTTATCCGGAGGACTGCGCTTATCTTCATCTGAACGTCAAGGATCCAGGCACCACAGCCTTTACGGCGGAAGGCAGCCCTTATACCCTCCGCGGTATGGTCAAGGTGGAGAACTTTGCTAAGAACGACACCCAGTATGATGCCGAAGCCATAGCGCGATCCCAGAATCCGGCCTTCCTGATGGGAGATCCCCTGGGTACGTATCACGGGCTGACGGGCGACACCAACGGTTGGGTTCCCTTCCTGAAGGGCGATGGCACCCCCTTCACCTTCAATTATGATCAAATTGGCAACTGGTATGCTCAGTTCTGGGGCTCCTGGGGCTGCACCGGCCAATATTCCCTGGCCGATTTTGAAGTCCTGGACAAGGACGGCAATGTAGTTTACAGCTTTGCGACCGACACCGATCTCGTGGACGGGACCGACTATGGCGCCGCTCATTTCACCCCCACCACGACCGGCGGCAAAGGCGGGGTATACCTGTGGGCCGCTCATTTTGATACCAAGTACAGCTACCGCTATGAAGTAGCGGATACCATCACCGAGCATACGGCGGACGACTATGCGCTCCCGGTCTTCGAGGAGACCTACGTCCCGTATGAGAGCGGCGAGGATCCGACTACGCCCCCCACCGGTCCGGATGAACCCACCGGTCCGGATGAACCCACCGGTCCGGATGAACCCACCGATCCGGATGAGCCCACCGACCTCACCGACCCGACTCCCTCTCCGGGAACCGGCGCAACACTTCCGCTCGCAGCGCTTCCCCTGGCGGCGCTCAGTCTGGCGGCAGTGCTGGCGACCCGTCGGCACCGGCAGCGCTGATAATCCGGTCTCTGCCATAAAAATGGGGGAGGAAAGGGCATCCTTACAGACGCCCTTTCCTCCCCACCTCCCGCCGGAAAAGGCGGCTGGAAACGCCTGAGGGAAAACCAGAAAATTCAAAATCTTGAAAGGGATGAACAACTATGGTCAAGCCGCCGTTTTCTCTGCGCCGTTTTTCCTCCGGAGTCTCTCCCGGGAGAATGGCTAAGCCATTGATCCGTGCGGAGCGGTTCGTGCGGGGATTGTGTAAGGCGGTCCTGCTGACGGGGCTCTGCTTCGTCATGCTGTATCCTCTGCTGTTCATCCTGTGCTCCAGCTTCAAATCCCTGGAAGACATTTACAACCCCGCGGTCGTTTGGATTCCTCAGGAATTCAGCCTTCAGGCGATGGCGGTTGCCTTCCGGGTGCTTGACTACCCCCAGGCGCTGCTGAAGACTCTGGTGATTCTGGTTCCCGGCGTACTGCTCCAACTGATCACGGCACTCCTCGCCGGATACGGTTTCGCCCGGTTTCGCTTTCCTTGCCGGGGGCTGCTCTTCGGGTTGCTGATCTTCACCATCATCGTACCCGTGCAGACCTATATCATCCCGCTGTTTGTGAACATGCAGCAGTTCAACTTCTTCGGAATCGGCTCTCTAATCGGGCTGTTCACCGGCTCTCCCCTGACGCTGAACCTGATCGATACGCCAGCGGTGTTCTACCTGTTGGCGGCGTTCGGAATGGGAATCCGCTCGGGACTGTGCATTTTTATCATCCGCCAGTTTTTCCGGAACATGCCGGTCGAGCTGGAAGAGGCCGCCATGATTGACGGCTGCGGCTCGTTTAAAACCTTCCTGCGGGTGATGGTGCCCAACACGCTGCCCCTGATCGCCACGGTTTTGGTGTTTTCCATTGTCTGGTACTATAACGACTACTATCTTTCCGCCATCTTTTTCCGCACGGAATTTCCGTTGTCTGTCAGCCTGACCACGATGAGCCAGCTTCTGGGCACGTACAGTCAGGGACTGCAGGGAATGGGCGGGATGACCGGGCAGGAGCTGGGGCTGATGAAGGAGCCTGTGCTCGCCTGCGGGTGCCTGCTGATCGTTGTGCCGCTGGTGCTGGTGTACGTGTTTCTTCAGCGGTATTTCACGGAAGGCGTGGAGCGCAGCGGTATTGTGGGCTGATCCGGCCGGGCCTTCGCCGGTGAACGACAAGAAAGGAAAATGGCATATGAAAACTTCCATCGTTATTCGCCTGACGGCGGCGCTGGTCTCTTTGCTGGCTGTCTCCGTCTGTCTGACGGCTTGCAGCAAAGGCGGCGGCCCGGAAACGGAATCCGGGCAGGCGTCGGCTCTGCAGGCAGAAAAGGGGAGAAAGCTGACGTTTATGCTCCCGGCGTTCGATTATCAGGACGATACCAAATTCGAAAATCAGGTTCTCCGGGAATTTCAGGAAAAATATCCCGATATAGAACTGGAGCTAGTCACCGCCTCCATCGATAACTGGATGGTCAGGCTGCGCACTAGCGCGGCCAGCAACGACCCGATCGACGTCTTCCAGGACAGCGCGAACAACAACCCCATGTACGCGCTGCGGGGGATCAACCAGCCTCTGCAGGATTATATCGACATGAGCAATCCCAATCTCCACAAGGAAACCATGGACACCGTCTTCTGCTATGACGGCAACTATTACGTGGCGGTGACGGAACCGGACCCCTGTGTGATTTTCTATAACAAGGAGATCTTTGAAAACGAAGGCGTCGACAGCCCGCAGGAGCTGTATGAGGCGGGCGAATGGAATTTTGATTCCCTTACCCGGATCGCCAAGGAGCTGACGTACAGCGACAACAGCGGGAAGCGCTGGGGGCTGGCCTGCAATTATCCGTACCTCTTTTTCGGCGCGAACGCCACCTCTATGGTAAAGCTGGACGACAATTATCGGTACACCCTGAATATCAACGACCCCAACCTTCTGACCTCGCTGGAAGTGATCCAGGACGCCTGGTATACCAGCCAGTGGCAGGGCTGGGAATCCAATCCCTGGTCCACCTTCTACAGCGGCTCGGCGGCTATGCTGGCGGACTTCAAATGGACGGAACAGAACATAATCGAAGCGAAGGAATACGGACTGTGTGACTTTGAATATGGGGTGGTCCCGATGGCCACCGGGCCGAACAATCCGGACGGCCTGACCCCTATGACCGCTTTCGGCTATGCGATGGGGAACGGCTGCGATACGCCGTATCATGCGGGAATCCTGATCGACATGTTGATCAACGCTGAAGCAGCCAATAACGCTGAAAACTATGCCTCCTATCCAGAAGAGCACCTGGCGCTGTATGAAGAACTGTCTCATAAACTGTATCCGATCAACAGCTACGATTCCGCCGTGGGCGGCGCCTTTGAGATCTGCCAGGCCATCGGCGCAGGACAGAGCATTCCGCAGGCGATTGCGGAGTACACCCCCATCTACCAGCAAAAAGTGGACGAGGCGAACGGCGTCGTGACCGGGGAGTCCTGAACAGCCGTTCCCGGCGACTAAAGCCCTCAGCAGGCTAGAAAAGGCAGGGATATTCCATGACGAAACACAAACGATTATGTGCTGGGCTGCTTGCCATCCTGTTGATCCTGACCGCCGCCGGCTGTCAGTCGGGCGGGGGGAGTTCCTCGTCCGGATCAACTACCTCCAGTACCGGAACGGAAACGTCCGACTCTTCGGGCTCCTCCTCCGGCGCGACTACTGGAAGCGGAACCTCGGACAGTTCCACTGGCGGGGCGGAGAACACCGGCGGATCGGGGACCGGCAGTCAGGTGCCCCCAACCACTACCGCCGTTGTGACCAACCCCACGGAAAAGGAGTTCATCATTGCCAAAGACGGCGTGGCCCGCGCCTGTATCGTAATCCCGTCCTCCGCATCGGAAAAGGTAAAGACCGCGGCGGAAGATCTGCAAAATATTCTCGATCAGATGACCGGCGCCAAGCTGGAAATCGTGACGGATACCGCCACTCTTCCTCAACCCTACCATCTCCTTGTCGGCCCCACGGCGCAGACCAAAGCGCTGGGGATTTCCCAGCCCACCGGCTACCCTTCCAAAGAGCGGGTAATTGTGAAACGGGAGGGTAACAGCCTGGTGCTCATCGGAAACGATGACGCGGAATACAAGGGAACCCAGTTTGCTGTCAATATGTTCCTGGAGGCACTGGGCTGCGGGTGGTATGGGCCGCAAACTCTGTGGCAGGTAATCCCCTCCCTGAAAACCGTGGCGGTGGATACGCTGGATATTAATCATACGCCCACGTTTTCCGCCCGGATCAGCAACGTCTACGTCAACTACCAGAAGTTTTCGGAGCGGTGGTATATGGGCGGCGACAAGAAAAATGTCGGGCACAACATCACCACGCTCATCCCGCGGGATGAGTATTATCCGGCGCACCCCGAATGGTTCGCCTTGGTGGACGGCAAGCGTGATCCGTACAGCGCATCGGATACCTACTGGCAGTATTGCTACACTAGTGAGGAGCTGGCCGCGGAGGTCGCTAAAAAGTTGATCGCCGTTTTTGATGAGGACCCTTACCTAACCAACTACGCGATCGGCGCAAACGACGGCTGGGAGAAAAACTGGTGCGAATGCAGCTCCTGTTCCCGCTTGGGGAACGACACCGACGAACTGCTGACCTTCGCCAACAACGTCGCCCGCGCGGTGGCAAAAAAGTATCCGGACAAGCAGCTCACCATCCTCAGCTATCATTCCATTTACTTTCCACCCTCCAGCGGGATCAAGGCCGAACCCAACGTGGAAGTGATGTTCTGCCGGGAGACCAGTATGATGGCTCCGCTGGACCTCAGTCTCAAGCTGCCCACCGGCTACAACGCTATCACGCATAACACGTACACCGAGTCCTGGCTGGACAATTTCACAAGCTATATCCAGAAAACCAACCTTCAAAACATTTCGATCTGGGAGTGGAACTGCATCGCGGCGGATAAGGCTGCCTGGGCGGAGATCCCCTGGGTTCAGGGCAATGTCGCCACTCGCAACCAGAAGTTATGGAAGGACAATGGCGTCTCTTACATCTACTATGACCAGGGCCCCAGTCCCACCTATCGGGAGACCCGTGCCAGTTTCGCCCTGCGTTGGCCGCTATGGTACGTGTCCTCCAAGGCGATGTGGGATGGCAGCCTGTCCGGGGAGAAAATCCTGATGGACGCCTGCCAGAAGCTATTCGGCGCAGCGGCACAGGAAATGTTCAACTACTACAAAGCTCTGGCCGACAGCAGCGAGCAGTGCCGATCTACTAACACCATCTGCTGGGTGCCGCCGGAACCGTCGGAAGTCTATACCCGGGAACGGGTGAAGGTGATCGATGCGGCCGTCGAAGCTGCCGAAGCCAAAATGAACAAAGTGACCGACATTCAGAAGGAACGGATGGAGAACCAGTTCACCTATTGGTCGAACGCCAAAGGATTGCTATTTTATTGAGAAGGGCAGGTCCTCTGCCCCGATACGGACGGTAAGGGCCTTCGTCAAGAAACCGCTTTATAGAGAAAGCCGCCTGTTGGAATGACAGGCGGCTTAAAATTGAGGAAGAACTTACTTGGGTTACAGCCCGGATACGGGAATATGACTTTGTGTGCGATACTGTGCAGATCGGGGTGCGGGACAACGAATTGCATAGCTATGAGCGCCAGGGGAAGCTCGCCTATCCCAACCGGCCGGCGCCGGCCCTGTTTGAGAAATCCTTCGAGCTGTACAAATGGAACCATTTGTCCGGCAAGCCGGTGCGCTTTTTGAGCGTGCGGGCCTGTCAACTATCGGTTAGGGAACATGAACAGCCTTCCCTTCTACCGGATGTGGCCGCTATCCAGAAGCAGGAGGAATTGGAAAGCACGGTGGACGCCCTGCGGGGCCGGTTCGGGCATTTTTCCGTGCGGAGAGGACGCCTGCTAACCGATCGGCAGCTATCCAACCTGAATCCCAAGGATGACCATATCATCCACCCGGAATCGTTTTTTAAAAGCTGAGGGGCGACGTACAAACGGCGCCCCTCAGCTTTACTTACTATATTGTACCCGCTATTTCTCTTACAGGAACTGCCGCATGTCCACGGCCAGCTGTTCTTCCAGCTTGATGAGACGTTTGGTGATGTCCTTGGACACCTCATCCGCCGCCGCGTATTGGTTTAGATAGCGGGAGAGGGATTTGACCCCCATGTTGCAGCCGTCGGTCATCAGATCGGCGATGGTGTTGTCCGATTCGTCCATAACCAGCTTGACATTGGTTTTCATCCAGGACATCCCTTTGGCCATGGCGTTGGGTTCCTTGCCGTCATCGTGATACTTGTCCAGGAGAATCTGGATTTCCTCTTTCAGCTTCTCGTGCTCGCTTTTGCATTCGGTCAGATATTTCCTTAATTCTTCGCTGTGTGCATAATCCAGCACCTCGTCAATAGAGGAGACGCCCATTTTGATCCCGGCGTCACATTCCCGCAGCAGTTTGATGGTATCCTGTTCAATCATGATGATCCTCTCCTTTTTTCATATAGGTTGTGCATTTCTCCGGCCGTTTATTCGTCCGCAATCCTTTAAGCACCGGCTAGCGAATCCCGCCGTTTTTAGCTTTGTGCATATACTCCACTACGCAGACTAGCCTGGGCTCCACCCACCGGGCATCCTCGTTGCCGTAGCCGGCCGGAGCCGGTTCATCGAAGGGCGGGCGGAACGCCCGCGGCAGAGCTTTGATTTTGGCAAAGGCCGCACCGCTCACCCCCAGGGTGACGTGGCCCTTGTAAAGCAGCTTTCCGCCGTCATACTGCCCCAGCACGATGCTCGTCCTATGGTTGTCCTTGGGTATCCACCCGCACACTACAAAATCGTCGTCCATGAGATTTTTCATTTTCAGCCAGCTCTTTGTCCGTTTTCTCTGAAAATACAGGCTGTCCTTTTTCTTGGCGACAATACCCTCCAGTCCCTGCTCCCTGGCAAGCTGAAAGAGGGCGAGCGCCTGCCCGGCATCAAACACACGGGACACCGCCAGACGTTCCGATTCAAATGGGCACATGAAGCAATCCTAAGGAAATCGCGCCTTTCATGGTTGCTGCCATTCGGTATTTCCTCCCTTTTGATGCACAGTATTTTCTTCCTCCAGCGGATACAGGGAAATCACCTGATCCCATTCCGGCGAGTATCCCATATGCCATCGTCCGATGTACTGGCCCTGATAGTCATAGAGTTCCGTGTCGAATTCTTCTTCGATCCCCATAATAAAGCCCCTTGGTATAGTCTGCCGAGACAGCCGCAAACTATGCCAAAGAGGTGAGCGTATGGCTCGAAAGGTTTACGTGGAAGTGACGGCGCGGTTTGATACAGAGGGCAAAATCACGTTCACGGGCGGCAAGCAACAGTCTAAGCGTGGCTGGCAGACCGTACTTACACGTTTGACGTGTCCGCGAGGACCATAGGGCTTTGCCCGCTTGTAAAATACCGCCAGCTTTGCCGGTGGATGCTTATTGTATACTAGGGATACCGAACCCTCCCGTTTCCCGGGAATAGGGGAGGAAAGTGGGATGAAAATCCCGGGAAGGCTTGCGTTGATAGGGGAAAGCGGGATATAATAGCACTGTAGGCCTGTGATGAAAAGATAGCATAAAAAGGAAGCCGCGGGAATAAACCGGCGGCGCGTTTTCCAGAATAGCAAACCGTTCCGGAAGAGGAGCCGGAAAGTAAAGGAACCCAATTGCCGAAAGTGAAAGAGAAGGCAGGAGATCCGATGGAGAAAAAATTCAGCGTGTTAATGGTACCTTCCTGGTACCCGACGCCGGGCGCCCCGCTGCTTGGCACATTTTACAAGGAGCAGGCGGAAGCGCTGGCCGAACGGGGGATCCGGGTAGCGGTCGCCCACGTCAATGTAGGGGATGATTTCCGCCCGTCGCACAACGGCATCCGCCGGGAGGAAAGCGGCGGGGTGCTGGCCTATACCTATACCCGTCCCAACCTGACGCCCCGTTGGGAGAAAGGCCGCTGCTTCCAGCGCACCCGGATGCTCGAAGCGCTGTACCGGCGGATCGAAAAGGAGTGGGGGGTTCCGGATGTGATCAACCTCCGCTCCTCCCTGCACGGGTACGAGACAATGACGCTTTGTCGCCGACATGGGCTTCCGCTGTTTTTTATGGAGCATTCCTCCTTTGTGATGACCGAACCGGCGGATTCCCCGGCGGTTCGCCGTCTCCATACAGTGATGAAGGCGGCCAAGGTCAACGCCTGCGTGAGCAGCGCCCTGCGGGAGGTGATGGAACCGGCCGGCGAAACCCGCGTGATCCCCGACCCGGTAGATGGGTGTATGTTTTATCCTAAAGAGACGGCGGAGCGGAGGGAATTTGTCTTCCGCGCGATGGGGCAACTCCGCCCCATTAAGGGGTACGACGTGCTGATCCGGGCGTTCACGCTACTGAATAAACAGCAGCTAAAAAAGCCGGTGCGGCTGGAAATCGCCGGCGCAGGCGGGCAGCGGGAGAGCCTGCAGGCCCTCATTGACGGGACGGGGATCGGGGATTCCTGCCGGTTGGTGGGGACGGTTCCCCGGGAGCAGGCGGTGGATTTTATGAACGGCTGCGACTGTTTTGTCTGTTCTTCTCGGGTGGAAACGCTGTCTTGCGTGCTTAATGAAGCGGCGGCGTGCGGCAAGCCGGTGATCAGCACCCGTTGCGGCGGCCCGCTGGATATCGTAACGGAGGAGACCGGTCTGCTGGTCCCGGTGGACGACCCCGAAGCCATGGCGGCGGCGATGGAACGGATGATACAGACCGCCGGGGAGTACGATTCCGACCGCATCCGTACCCTGACGTTGGAGCGGTTTGGCCGGGACGTGGTATGCGAGCGGCTGATCGCCGCCTGCCGGGACGCCGCCGGGCACTGATATTTTTGGCCTTCCCCGCGTATATATCCCATATCCATAAGGCTGCGGACCTCCGCGGGGGATTCGCCGCCTTATGGAAAAATCGATGCATAAAGGAGACGGGCTCATGCGAATACCGGAAAGCCGAACCCTTACCCCCCATCCGGGGGAGATCCCGTACTATACTTTTCCTTCTTTCGACGCATTCCCTTTTGTCCGCCACGGCTTTTCCACCCGCCTGGGCGGCGTGAGCGGCGGGGACTGCGAAAGTATGAACCTCAGCTACAGCCGCGGGGACGACCCCGCCGCCGTGCGGGAGAATTTCGAGCGGTTTTGCGGCGCGATCGGCGTACAGGCGGAAAACGTGGTCGTCTCCGCGCAGGAGCACCATATCAACCTGTATAATGCGACCGCGGCCGACCGCGGCCGCGGCGTGACCCGGGAAAAGGGATATGCCGATATCGACGGCCTACTGACCGACGAACCGGATGTGGTGCTCTGCACCCAGTATGCCGACTGCGTCCCTCTCTTTTTCCTGGACCCGGTCCACCGGGTGGTGGCGACCTCCCACGCAGGGTGGAAGGGGACGGCGGCCCGGATCGGCGCGGCAACGGTGGAGCGGATGGAAGCGGACTACGGTTGTCGGCGGGAGGATATCCTGGTGGGAATCGGCCCTTCCATCGGTTTTTGCTGCTTTGAAGTGGACGCCCCCGTATGGGATGTGTTTGCAGGGATGGAAGAATGGGCCCCCATATGCGGCCGGGACGACCGGAACGGCAAATTCCACATAGACCTGTGGGAGGTTAACCGCCGCATCCTGCTCGCCGCCGGTGTACGGGAGGACAATATCACGGTGACCGACCTATGCACCCACTGCCATCCGGACGTATTTTGGTCCCACCGGGCGACCGGGGGGCGACGGGGGAACCTCGGTGGATTTATTTCGCTAACGAAGTAAAGCACGGCGTGTTCCGAGAAGCCGGCGGTGTCGCTTCGTTAATATGTATTGTCAAAGCGGGGAAATGCTCATGCCTTACCCATTCACCGATATGGTTTTGTATTTTTTCATTTACAGCTTCTGCGGATGGGCGATGGAAACCGTTCTGTGTTCGCTGCAGGAACGGCGGTTTGTCAACCGTGGATTTTTAAACGGGCCGCTTTGCCCGATTTACGGGTGTGGCGTGGCGCTGATGCTGGTTGTGCTGGTTCCCGTGCGCAACGGCATGGGAAATCCCCTTTATGCGCTGCCGATTGTGTTTGCCATGGGTACGGTGCTGGCGTCCGTTGTCGAATATTTTACCTCTTGGGCGATGGAAAAGCTGTTCCACGCCCGCTGGTGGGATTATTCCCACTTCCGGTTTAACTTGAACGGCCGGATCTGCTTACATATTTCCCTAATCTGGGGCGTTCTGGCAACGGCTTTCCTTTACCTGGTGCAGCCGCTGCTGGAAACGTTGGTCGCTTGGCTTTACCGGACCGCAGAATGGCTGCCCGGAACGCTTGCCGCAGTTTTCAGCCTGATTTTCCTTATCGACCTGGCGATTTCGGTCAACGTGGCGCGGGCGATCGGGAATAAGCTGGATCAACTGGATAAATGGAGCGAGCTGATCCGTGCGCATCTGGAGAGCCTGGAGCTTCCCACAAAGGAAGCGGTGGTGAGTAGGTTGGAAGCGGCGTACAGCCGATACGCCCGGCACAGCGCCCGCCTTGCCCAGGAGCATCGGGAGCGGATGGTGGAGTGGCGTGCACTGCCGGAAGAAGCGATCCGCCGCCGCCTGATCGACGCTGCGGACGAGCTGAAGCGGCGTAAGGACAGCGCCATGGCCGGTACCCGTGCCCTCCAGCGCCGGATGCTGCAGGCGTTCCCGCACCTGAACCGGCGGGGCAAGGGGACCGCGATTCCCGAATTGCGCGATTTCTGGAAGGGACAGCGGCAACGGAAAAAGGCCGGCCGGGAATCTGTCCGCCCGGATGACAAAACCGATACGAAAAGCCGGCAGTAAAAACCGGGGCGTCCCGCCGCACGGCGGGAGGTCCCGCTTTCTAGTTTGGTTGCTTTATCGCAAGCTCCTCGCCGTGCTTATGCTACCCGGGGGGCGGTACAGAATGCGGATACCGCGGGGG